>NZ_JACGWD010000217.1:0-243 GCF_014077565.1 Pseudoalteromonas sp. 5Ae-yellow | reverse complement strand
CGGACTGCCTATCTATTCCGGCCGCTCCTTTCGCTGCTTTCACTTTTTTGAATCCCTTGTACAGGTTATTAATATCTAATAATTGCCCATACAAGCTGTAGTAAACTGTCATCAATTGCCTTTGCTTGCGGTATGTCTGCTCGTGTCATTCTACTTATCGCTGAATCTTCATGATGACATTAGGTGTGCTAGCCTTTTTTTTGGCAATCTGCCTAAGTGGTCAGCCATTACTCCATTGCTCGC
>NZ_JACGWD010000014.1:0-69235 GCF_014077565.1 Pseudoalteromonas sp. 5Ae-yellow | reverse complement strand
ATCTGTATCAAGTAACCAATGACTAAGCATAAAAATACCCTCATAATCAAAAGATGATAAGGGTATTGTGAAGCAACCAAAAGATCGGTCAACCGATCAAAAATACCTTAACTGATCGGTGTTAACTCAGTGAGTGGCTTTTGACTAGTTGAGTTAATTACTCAACTACGTATACGTGTTGATTAAGCATTGCCCGGATTAGGGTTCGACTTTTCAGCTTGTATGCGCATGTAAATCTCTTCACGATGCACTGATACGTCTTTTGGTGCATTAACACCGATTCGAACTTGATTTCCTTTAACACCTAGAACAGTAACTGTTACTTCGTCACCAATCATTAGGGTTTCACCTACTCTACGAGTTAGTATTAGCATTCTCTTGCTCCCATGTTCCAATAAAAATTATAAGATTCCGCTTAAACATACTAATGAAAATTAGACTGAAAAGTAAGTAAAAACTCGCAATCTATCCATTTTCTGTTAAAAATGCTTTGTGTAATGCACGAACAGCCAACTCTAGGTACTTTTCATCTATTAAAACTGAGATTTTAATCTCTGAAGTCGAAACTAAAACCACATTAATATTTTCCTGCGCTAATGCATCAAAAAATAAACTTACTACACCAGAATGCGATTTCATACCCATTCCAACAGCAGACACTTTAGCGACTGTTGGTAATCCGCTTATATTTTGAGCACTGAGTTGAGCTTGATCTTCGCTCAATAATTCAAGTGCTTGCAGATAATCATTCGAGTGCACAGTAAAAGCATAGTCTATTTTTTCAAAGATATGATTAACTTGATTAATCATATCTATTTCGATGCCATTATCAGCAAAAAGTTTCAATATTTTTGAAAGATATTGTGTACCGCTTGGCACACCATCGACTTTAATTAAACATTCGTCACGATTAAACGCAATCCCCGATACCACCTTGTTTGGCATATCGTTCTCCTCAAAACTTATTAATGTGCCTTCATCAGGATTAAAGCTCGAAAGCACCCTAAGTGGCACATTGTGTCTACCTGCGGCTTCTACTGAGCGAATGTGCAAAACTTTCGCCCCTAAACTTGCCAGCTCCAGCATTTCGGCAAAGGTAACTTGGCTCATTCTGCGCGCGTTAGGTTCAACACGAGGATCTGTAGTATATACGCCGTCAACGTCTGTATAGATCTGGCATTCGTCGGCTTTTATAGCCGCTGCTATTTCTACAGCCGATGTATCGGTGCCACCGCGCCCAAGCGTTGTAATGTTGCCCTCAACATCACGCCCTTGAAACCCAGCAATAATAGCAATACGGTTATGTTCAAGCTCATGCTTTAAGCGCGTAGCAGCAACCTCTGCAATACGGGCTTTGCCAAACATGTTATCGGTTAGAATATTAACTTGATCGGCTAATAGGCTTACAGCTGAATGACCACGTTTAATAATAGCCATAGCAAGAAGCGAAACAGAAACCTGTTCTCCGGTGCTAATTAGTACATCTAGTTCACGGCTACTCGGGCGAGTATCAATTTGTTTGGCGAGATTAATTAAGCGGTTGGTTTCTCCCGACATAGCCGAGAGCACCACAACCACTTGATGCCCTTGTTGTCTGGTCTTAACAACAAGGTCGGCGACTGCTTCAATTCGCTCTATTGAGCCTACCGAAGTGCCACCGAATTTTTGAACAATAAGCGCCACTTAGGCTTAAGTACGCTCAGTTAACCAAGCTGTTACGCTATCTAATGCAGCAGCAAGGTTTTGTGGCTCACTACCACCGGCTTGTGCCATATCTGGACGACCGCCACCTTTACCACCTACTTGGCCTGCCATGTGGTTAACTAACTCACCGGCTTTTACTTTGCCTGTTAAGTCTTTAGTTACACCAGCAATTAGGCTTACTTTGTCGCCACTGGCAACACCCAGTGCAATAACACCTGAGCCAATCTTGTTTTTAAGGTCATCAACCATACCGCGAAGCGCTTTAGATTCAGTCCCTTCAACGTTTGCAACTAACAGCTTAACGCCATTAATTTCTACTATTGAGTCAAGTAAAGACGCGCCCGCTGCACTTGCTAGCTTATCGCTAAGTTGTGCAATTTGCTTTTCAAGGCTCTTTGACTTTTCAAGCAACGCAGTTACTTTTTCAAGTACCGATGCGCTATCGCCTTTAACTAAAGCTGCAACATCGCTAAGTTGTTGCTCTTGCTCGCTAACGTACGCTACAGCATCTGCACCGGTTACGGCTTCAATACGACGTACGCCTGCGGCAATACCACTTTCAGATACAATTTTGAATAAACCAATATCACCAGCGCGCTTAACGTGAGTACCACCACAAAGCTCAATAGAGTAGTCGCCAATAGTAACTACACGTACTTCGTCATCGTACTTTTCGCCAAACAATGCCATAGCACCTTTCGCTTTAGCATCATCAATAGCCATAAGCTCAGTATTAAGTGCAAAGTTACGACGAATCTCGTCATTAACCACACGCTCAATTTCACGTAGCTCATCTTTAGTAACCGCTTCAAAGTGTGAAAAGTCAAAACGTAAACGATCAGGTTGTACAAGTGAGCCTTTTTGGCCTACATGGTCACCTAATAGTTGGCGTAGTGCTTCGTGTAAAATATGCGTAGCTGTGTGGTTTTTCTTAATGCTATCGCGGCGCGTATCATCAATAGTTGCGTCAACTTTATCGTTAACACCAATACGACCTTGTACAGTACCGTGGTGAGCAAAAGCATTACCAAGCTTAGTGGTATTAGTAACATTAAATTCGCCACCAGCAACTGTAATAGTACCGGTATCACCCGTTTGGCCGCCAGATTCAGCGTAAAAAGGTGTGCGGTCTAGTACTACAATACCTTGTTGACCATCTTCTAATAACTGTACAGCTTCGCCACCGGCAAAAATTTCAACCACTGTCGCACTGTGGTGCGTACTGTCGTAACCTTTAAAGTCAGTGTGTTTATCTGATTTTAATTGGTCATTGTAATCAGCACCAAATTTACCCGCTTGTTGCGCTGTTTTACGTTGTACAGCCATACACTCTTCAAAGCCTTGATGATCAATCGTCATCTGGCGCTCACGCGCAACATCGGCCGTTAAATCAGCTGGAAAACCGTACGTATCGTAAAGCTTAAATACTAAGTCGCCTGGTATAATATCGCCTTTAAGGTCGCTTAAGCTTTCTTCTAAAATAGCTAAGCCACGCTCAAGTGTTTTACCAAACTGTTCTTCTTCAATGCGTAATACTTTTTCAATAATTTCTTGTTGCTTAGCAAGCTCAGGATACGCTTGACCCATTTGCTCAATTAGCGCAGCAACTAATTTATAGAAAAACGAACCTTGTGCACCTAACTTATTACCGTGGCGCACAGCACGACGAATAATGCGGCGTAGTACATAACCACGGCCTTCGTTAGATGGCATAACACCGTCTGAGATTAAAAACGCACACGAACGAATATGATCGGCCACTACACGTAGTGACTTGTCGTCCATATCTTGCGCGTTAGTAACACTTGCAGCAGCGGCAATTAAGCCTTGGAATAAATCGATTTCGTAGTTTGAATGCACGCCCTGCAAAATAGCAGAAATACGCTCAAGGCCCATTCCCGTATCAACAGATTGCTTAGGCAGTGGCAGCATAGTACCGTCGCTTTGACGGTTGTACTGCATAAATACCAAGTTCCAAATTTCAATGAAACGGTCGCCGTCTTCCTCTGGAGAGCCCGGAGGTCCGCCCCAAATGTGTTCACCATGGTCATAAAATATTTCAGAACACGGACCGCACGGACCGGTATCGCCCATAGACCAAAAGTTGTCTGAGGTCGCAATACGAATAATACGATCTTCACTTAAGCCAATGTCTTTTGACCAGTACTCAAATGCTTCTTCGTCATCGTGGTAAATAGTTACTAAAAGTTTTTCTTTTGGTAGTTTTACTTCTTCAGTTAAAAACTCCCATGCAAACTTAATAGCTTCTTGCTTAAAGTAATCACCAAAACTGAAGTTACCTAACATTTCAAAAAATGTATGGTGGCGAGCAGTGTAGCCTACGTTTTCTAAATCGTTATGCTTACCGCCAGCACGTACACAACGCTGCGAGCTAGTCGCACGTGTATAAGGGCGGCTTTCTGCGCCTAAAAATACATCTTTAAATTGCACCATGCCGGCATTGTTAAATAACAACGTGGCATCGTTACCCGGTATAAGCGAGCTTGAAGGTACAACTTGATGTTGCTTGCTGGCAAAAAAGTCTAAAAACTGTTGCCTAATTTGTGCGGTAGTCATGTGCTGCATTTGAAAGTCTCACCTGTATTTACTGTGCTTGCATTGCAAAATTAATTTCATCGTAGCTAAAACCCCGATACATTAAGTAGCGCACGCGCTTAGCTTTATCTTTGTAATCGAGATCGGCCGGTGTATTCGAATATTTTTTATTGTACGCATCCTGCGCAAGCTCAAACCAATCTACTTCAAGCTCTTCAACTACCATTTCAAGTAGCGAACGGTCAATCCCTTTGCCCATAGCTTCGCTTTGTATTCGCTTAAGCCCGTGGCATTTAAATATGTGTTTTCTTACAAAGCCTTCACAGTATCGCTGCTCGTTAATAAAATTGTGCTTTTCGCACCAATCAAGCAGCGTTTCAATAAACTCTTCTGTCGCTTCTTTTTGCTGTAATTTGAGCGTTAACTCACGACGCGAATATTCTTGGCGCCCAAGTAACCAAAGTACATAATTTTTTAGTTTTTGCTTTAATTTATCATCCATTAAGCGTCAAAACGCCCGCTTGTTTCACTGCTAAGTGGCTTAACATTAATGTCGTCACTTGGTGGTACAACAGGCATAAAAATGGCTTGATAAGATACAAAAAAGCTAATGTAGCAAATCGGCATTAAAATCAACAGTGGTAAGAACGATAAGAACATCGAAAGCGCCATAAATAATGCGCAAATAAGGCCAAAAACGCCAAGTGGCAAAATGTTATGATAAAACACCATTAACGATTTTTTAAGTGCCGTTAAAATACGTGTTTCTTTACTAAAATAAACAAGCGGTACAGCGTACGCAAATGCCGTTAAATAAATTAGCATTGCCATAAAAAATAAAATTACATTTGCGCCCGAAATACTATCAAGCATTTGTTCAAGTGCTACGTTTGGATCAAGCCCTGGTTGGCTCATAACAGCCACTGCATCGGCAAATAAGCCATTAGCAAGTAATGCCATTAAAATGCCCGCACCCATTTGGTAAAGTGCTAAACGCAATAACCCTAAGCGATTCCCTTTTGCCGTAAATGGCTTGAGAATATCGGCCAGCATAATTTTTCCGCCCTGCTGCTTACTAAGCACCGCTTGATAAAACCCTGCGGTTAAAAATGGCGTAGCTAGCGCTGCTACCACTTGCAGTAAAGGTAAAAATAAAGACAGCAGCCCTACAATGCCAATAAATAAATGCATAAAAATAAAGGTTGCTGGCTGGGTTTTAAAAATAAGCCATCCGGCTTTTAACCACTTTAGCCCTGCATCGGCTTTAAAAATTCGTAATTGTGTAGACATACTTGCTCTTAATTTAAAACGAAACACGCCAAGTATAACTTGGCGTGAGGGGGTATTAATAGACGAAACGTAATTAAATGATTAAGGTTTTTTAATTTTCTTAATATCTAACATATGCGCGCCATGCTTAATTTTTGTTTCTAGGTACGATTTATTACCCGCAACACCCGCTTTAATGTGCGCATGCGTGCCCACAACCGAGTCAACATTAATACCGGCGTCTTTTAATGCGTTAAGCTTTTTAGGATTATTGGTCATTAATTTAACGTGGCTTAAATTAAGCGCATTGAGCATTAATACCGCATCCGAAAAATCACGTAAATCATCAGCAAAGCCTAAATGATTATTAGCTTCGTAGGTGTTCATACCTTGCGATTGCAATACGTAAGCATCAATTTTGTTGTATAAACCAATGCCACGACCTTCTTGGCGTAAATACAATAAAATACCGCCTTTTTCGTGCATCATTTCAATACATTCATTTAGCTGCTCGCCGCAATCGCAACGCGATGAGTAAAATACATCGCCTGTTAAACACTCTGAATGCATACGAATAAGCGGTACATCTTGCTCTGTATCAGCGTTGTTAAACACCATAGCAATATGTTCTTTACCATCTTTTAAATCAGTAAATGAGATTATTTCTGCAGGGATATCACTATTTCTGCCAACATTAAGCTGGACTCTTGCTCTTACTTGCGCCACGACAAATCCAAATATTTAAATAACTACGACACGACAATAAAGTGATAATATCACAAAATAGGATAAATACACCGTAGTACAAGACTGTTTATGGCAATTATATGGCGACGACAGGCGTTATTTTCAAGAGAAGTGAAAGAATTGTTGTAGCCTCTAACGTCTAATGTAGGCGGGAGTTTACCTCGCGCAAATAAAACATAAACTCAAACATAAAAGCGCGGCATAAAGCCCCGCCTACAAATATAACACCGTCTTGTAGGCGGGAGTTTATCTCGCGCAGGTTTTATAGTGGAGTTTACCTCGCGCTTTATAACGTTAATTTAAGCTACCAACTCAACGCCATCGAGCGAAGCGACACCCGTCAAAATGGTTATAACTCAAGTGCAGCTCCACTTTAAAATTAATCGCCACCAAAAACTCGTTAAAGCTTATGCCTTAAATTTTAGCGAGTATTTTATCGCTAGCCGCTTCTATTAAATCGAGCACATTTTCAAAGCCATCATCGCCGCCGTAGTATGGGTCGGGTATGGCGCTTTGGCTTTGCTCGCCGTATTCTAAAAACAATGCCAGCTTGTAATGTAAATGGGTGGGGCATTGCGCTTTTAAGTCAGCTAAGTTTTGTGTGTCTGCCTCTAAAATTAAATCAAACTCAGTAAAATCGCTGCTGCGCACTGGGCGCGAAAATATACCTTTAAAGCTGTAACCGCGCTTCTCCCCTGCTGCCATTGAGCGACCATCAGGCGTTTTACCTTCGTGATAACCAATAGTGCCTGCCGAATCAACGTTAACGTTAACGCCTAGCTTTTTAGCGCGGGCTTTTAATACCGCCTCTGCGGTTGGCGAGCGGCAAATATTACCTAAACACACTATGAGTACTTTTTTCATTAAGGCTCCTCTAACTAATTTAAAAACCTAAGCTTTAAAACTGTTTTAAAATGCTTTCATCGTAATCTTCAACATTAAGCGTTACGTTATGTTGCGCTGCAACAGATTCAAGCTCAGCTTGTTTAATGGCTAAATCGTCCATGGTGATTAGGTTATCGTCTAGCTGCCACAATAACCGAGAGCCCGCGTAGCTATAATGAATCGCTAATAACGCATCAGCATTACCTTCACGGCCAGCGGCTTTTAACTTAGCCATTTTACGGGTTATTTTATTAAGTGCTTTTTTAAGCTCCCACACATAAACAACTTCAGTCATAAAGCTATGTGTACGGTATTTATTAAGTAACCACGCAAGCCCAACGCTTGTAATAGCAACGCCTATTAAGTTCCAATGAAAGTGGCTGCCACTTTCATCAGGAAATAAAGCAATCAGCGTTTGCGATATAGCCAAGCTGCCTACAGCCAAACCAATACCACATCCTGCAATAACACGGTTTAAATGTTTACGGTAACGCGCTTTATTTATTTCAATGAGTTGCATAACAGCCTAAAAAGTTAAGTTTTAATATTTGCGAATGGCTATTGTAACTAAACCCCACATTTTTTATAAAATTATTTCACCCCTTTTTGATTTGCCACCCGTTATAGCTTTGAAAACCCCCTAATTATAGTGGTCAATAAAATTTGGAGCGGCTTATGCACACACTTGAAGTACCTAACAACCCAGTATTTATTAAAACATCGACTGCCGTTATCGGCGGCGCCGCAATGACCTTTGCAGCTTTTGCGTTTATGCAATATTTAATAAGTGGCGAGCAACGCGCACCGGTTAAACCAGGGGGCGATATTATAGTAGAGATTTTTCAGGCACCTGAGGATTCAAAAGTCAGGCATATACAAAAAATACAGCCGCCACCGCCAATGCCTAAAGTGCCGCAAAAAGCTCCACCGCTTGATGCATCAGCCGATCCTGTGTTGGCAATTAGCGACCTTACGCCAGTTACAATTGACGATTTTGGTGGCGACATTAACAATACCATTAATCGCCCTACAGGGGATGCAACACCCATAGTGCGCATAAACCCTAAATACCCAACTACAGCCGCGCGCGATGGTATTGAAGGTTGGGTACAACTAAGCTTTAGTATTTCGCCAACGGGGGAAGTAATCGACCCAGTAGTTATTAACGCCGAGCCAAAACGTACCTTTGACCGCGAAGCAATAAGAGCCATTAAACGCTGGAAATATCGCCCCAAAGTAATTGAAGGTGTGGCACAATTACAAACAGGTCAAACCGTACAGCTCGATTTTAAATTAGATAACTCTATTTAACGGACTAAACGCCTATGCTACTAAGTATTAAGTCATGGTTATTTGAAACGCCAAGCAAGGACTGCATGGCAAGTTACGCAAAAAGTGGCGACAATCGTTACTTAGAGCAGCTTATTGCCCTCTACAGTAACGACTTATACCACTACCTTGTTACGCAATCTAATACGCATTTAGCATACGACGTAAGCCAACAAACATGGCTAAAAGTAATCGAAAAACGCCACCTTTACCAAGCGCAAACCACACCCAAAGCATGGTTGTTTAAACTTGCCCGCAACACACTCATTGACGAATACCGCAGGCAACAGCACTTTGTAGAGCTTGACGAAAACACGCATTTAGCAGCACAAAATGATAAAAGCGAAAGCGACTTAGATAGTGGTGACTTAACTAGTGGAGACTCGTATATAGGCAGCTCAAACATAAGCTATGACGCGTTCGACGCTGCGCTAAAACAACTTACCTTTGTACAGCGCGAAGCCATAACATTACAACAAGAAGGCTTTTCGCTCACCGACATAGAACTTATAACGCAAAGCAGCCTTGAGACCATTAAAACAAGGCTGCGCTATGCCAAGCAAAATCTTAAACGTTTATTAGGAGCAAACAATGAACAAGCCTGATGAGCCGTTTGATCAAAAGCTCACACAACATTACAAAGAGCGAAAAGCGCGCACAACACTTACAAGCACTCAGCAAAAAGCGCTAGTTAAAAAGGCCACGCACACAAAGCCTAAAAAGTTCGGCTTTACGCTGCAGCTAACCAGCCTTGCCTGCGCACTCGGTGTGTTCGCCTTTATTGTGTTTGATAATAACAACGTAATAAATACAGAGCCTAAAACCGTACATAACACCGCACTTAACACTATAGATATTCACGACTATTCATTTATTAAAACACACGAAATAAACCAAGCTGGTAGCTACGCAAGCTCTATTACAGAGCAAAAACACGCGCTCGATAGTCAATTAGCTAACGATTTACGCCGCCACCAACAACGCCACATAGAATACGGCACTCTAGTGAAGGTAGATAACGACTGGTACATAGCCAGCTGTAATGACGAGGTGCTAGTGCAAATTAAGCATTCGCTGTTGAGTGATTTAAAAGGTAAACATGCGATTGAAAGTAATATAAATACAGGCGATATGCTCGCCATGGCGCATAACGGTAAAGGACAGATTATTGCGCTTAAACATGCGGGTAATGGGGTTAGACAGTGTGGAGCTTAGGTGGTTTGGTCCAGTTGAGATTGGTGGTAATTTAGATAAATATTACCACCGAGAACACAGAGGCGCTACGCGCTGCACAGAGGTAGTTAACTATCGCCCATGTAATCAAGAGGTGATGATAATTCTACAAACTCACGATACTGCTCTTTGGTGAGTTTGCCATATCCATTATTTATATAGATATAGTTAAGCCATAACAAAGTAACTTCTGGAGTCTCCTCCACTTGATGTTGAGCAAGCTGGCTTTCTACCTCTTGCAACTCAGTCATCTCATTATCGGCAAATGTATCTTGATACACATCCCATATATCTTTTTGAGAAAAGCAATTATTACAAAAAATATCCTCAATAAATTTAGATAGTGAAATAAGGTAATTTCCTTCAAAATAGTTATTATCTTTAGGACCGAAATGGTCACTATACAATTGACTGGTATATAACTGTGGATCAATAAAATAGATTAACTCGGCTGATAAATGCTCTTCTAATATATCCCTTTGTAAGAAATCAGTTAGGCTTATATCTATGATCTTATTTTCACTACCTGGTTCCGTTTTTTTAAACCTTCCACTTATAATTTCTTCATAAAGAGGGTGATTTTTTTCATAGATACAAAATAAGACGGTTAAAACCAGTACATCAACTTTTTTACCACTTGGTAAATTAGCAATTATGGCAGTTATTCGCTCAGTGATTTGAATGGCTGTTCTTGGAGATACCTGGAATGCATCTAATACAACTGAGATATTAGCTAAAGCGGTTTCGGGTGTCTTTGTTCGAGGGAGTATCTCAATTTTTCTACTTTTTAAATACTCAGATTCAAATTTAGTTGTATCACTATGTACTGATAAAAAATCCTTTAAAACAGGTCGTTTTAAGCTATAGCGGCTATTAAAAAAACGGCCTAGGTAAATCTTAGCATCAAAGCCTTCACCATAAACTGATTTGATTGTATGTTGAAGCTGTTCAGTATCTGTTGCTACAACAAACACGATACCTTTAACATCAAAAATATGTTTAATCGTCTCAAGCATTTCTACTGCATAACTTGGGCGGCAACGATCTAATTCATCAATAAAAATAAATATGGGTAACGACTTACCTTCCTGCTTCTCAAACTTACTGACCCAATCATCTAACTTAGACTTTATTACTTCAATGCTTTTGTTTTTAGCCTCATGATCTTTAATCAAGTTCTGCGCAAGCGCCTTTACTGCGGGCGAAAAGTCGCTGCTCGTCGGCTTATTAGAGTTTTGATTTTGGCCACTATCAATTTCTTCATCAGAAAATAGTAATGTGTGTAGTTCATCTAAATCGATACCAGATATCTTTTTAGTTAAACCTTGTGCAATAGCGGGTGCAACAGCCTTAAACATCGAAACGGCACTTTTAGGTATTGTTATATTAAACTTAGCCTGCAGTTGAAGCTGCTTTATAATACCTGCAATTACAGTTAAAAATGGGTCGTCTGAATAGTCTTGCTGCCATGCATCAATATATACAACAGGAAAATCTACTATTAATTCTCGTGACCAACGCTTAAGAAAATATGTTTTACCTGCCCCCCATTCAGCATTTAAGTTTAATACATAGTTTTTCTTTTGTTCATCAACAGGCCTGCTCTTGTCAAACCCCTCTTGAGCCAATAGCCTTGATAAGAACGTGGCGTAGCGAGCACGATCTAATTTATCTGCAGGGAAGTACTCACCCACTTTGCAATTAGTTGGCTTATCCCATTTAAAGTCTTTAACCTCAGTCATTTAATGTCCTTTTAAATAATGCTTTTTCACATAGTGTAATATCGAATTATCAACAGTTGTATTTATTTCGGGCTAACGCCCGACGCGCCAGCAAGCTAAGCGCCCACAATAAACACCACATATAACTAGCTTTGGGTGTGCTCATTGCATTGGCGATCCGTTGGGTTTCGTGTCACTCAACCCACCTACATACGCAATAAACGTGAGCCTAGCGCTAAATAAATCATTGTTAATGATTACTGCTTTAAAAGTCGTTTTTCTGGATTGTTTAAATACTTTAAGCCAATGGTCACTATGCGTGTATGTACCATTGTTATAACGCGTATTTGAACATTACCAATAACAACAATATCGCCTTTACTGACTTCTCCTGAAAGCTTTTGGTTGATCACTTCTTCCAAGCTTATGCTCTCTGGGGCGTCTATATGCATGTGATAAGAGTAAAATATATCGCCTACCAACGTTACCCCTTTCACTTTAAGTTCGTTATGCGCTAAGTGGCTATCTTGGTGGTTTGTTTTATCGGTTGCTGTAAAAACTAAATCAACAAAAGGTCTGTTATCTGGTTTTAAAACAACAAATAAGTGATCGTTTGCTTTTAACTTAGTTGAACCCCGTGGCGGTATGATTGACGGACCCCGTGTGATCATAGCAACAACCACACTCTCAGGAAGTGCAGCATGTGACAAGCTGCGCCCAGAAACCCGAGAAACGTCACTTAAGGTATATTCTACAATTTCTATATCAATATCGTTTAGGGCTGTGATTTCGAGTGTTGCAGCGGCTAGGTCGGGCGGCGGCTCTACTAAATTTAGCTTTTTAGCCATCCACGGCATTGTTGAGCCTTGTAACGTGGCTGAAATTAACACCACGAAAAAAACGACATTAAAAATAAGTTCAGCCCCTGAAAGGCCAAATAATAATGGGAATATAGCTAAAATAATGGGTACTGAGCCTCTAAGGCCAACCCAAGATACAAAAAGGGTTTCGCGATTATTAAAGCCAAACAGTTTTAAAATAGGCGCTACCGCTAATGGGCGAGCAACAAAAATGAGTGCCAGTGCAATAAGCAGTCCTTCTAGCCATACATCAACCAATGACGATGGGTTAATAAGGAGTCCTAATACAACAAACATGGTTATTTGCCCAAGCCATGCTAAGCCGTCATGAAACAGAAAAATACCGCGTTTATATACAAACTTACTGTTACCTAAAATAACACCCGTTATAAATACAGCTAAAAAGCCACTGCCGCCAAGCGTTGCAGAAAGGCCAAATGAAAGCAGTCCAAATGCGGTTACCATCACTAAATACAAACCCGATGCATTTAGTTTAATTCGATTAATAAACCAAACCGATATTTTACCAATTAAAAGACCACAAATAGCGCCAACACCCATTTGTTGAGCAAATAACTGTAGTAAACCCAGCCCTACTGGCATGTCATTAACGAGCATTTCGAGCAAACCAACCGTTAGAAAAATAGCCATTGGATCGTTCGAGGCGCTTTCTATTTCAAGGGTCGATTTAAGCTTTTTATTCAAGTGAATACCCGCACTTCGTAAAAGTGCAAACACGGCTGCGGCATCTGTAGAGCCAACAATAGCGCCCAGTAATACACCTTGTAATATGGGTAGGTCTAAAATATAAGTGGCCACAAGGCCTGTAATTACAGCGGTAAATAACACACCGATGGTTGCTAAAGCAGACGCGGGTTTCCACACTTGTTTAATTGAACTGGTGGGCGTTTGTAAGCCACCATCAAATAGAATAATAGCAAGCGCTAGAGTACCCAGAGCATGTGCGGCCTCTGCGTTGTCGAATGAAATACCTGCAATACCATCTTCACCTGCGAGCATACCTACAAGTAAAAATAGCACCAGCACTGGTAAGCCAACGCGTGCAGATAACTTGCTCGAGATCACTCCAAGTAAAATTAAAATGGCACTAACGAGAATGATATTATCAATTACAAACATAGTGTGGGTTTACAGCCTTATATGAGTTAAAAAGTAAGAATTTATAGCTACCAAAAAGCTTAAAGCTCATGCTATACAATAACCTAAAAAATATAAATACGGGTACTTCAGTCTATATTTAAATAGTTTATTTAATAGCTAGAGCGTCGTTAAGTTTGGTATTACTAGCCTCGGTCTTAATTTAAAAACAAAAAAGCCTGCAATAAGCAGGCTTTTGACTATTTAAGCAATTGTATTTTATAAAACAATAATACTTGTTATTAAGTACGCTAAAAACGTAAGGCCGCCACCAAATAAGGCATACGGTAGCTGTGTTTTAACGTGGGTGAGTAAGTCACACCCCGATGCAATAGCAGATACAGCGCTGGTGTCGGATATAGGCGAGCAATGATCGCCAAATATACCACCACCCAAAATAGCACCAACAACAAGCGATGGCGGTAAACCTAGCGCTTGAATAAGTGGCACACCAATTGGGATTAATATAGCAAACGTACCCCACGATGTACCTGTAGTAAACGACATAACTGCGCCGGTTAAAAACAGCACCGGTACTATTAGGTAAATAGGTAAGTAGTCACCAACAAGTGACGCTACAAATACGCCAGTACCCAACTCTTTTAAGCTTGCGCCAAGTGTAAGCGAAAGCAGTACAATGGCGACTAGCGGCATTAATTCGCCCATACCTTTAAAACCGGTATCAACTAATTGATGGTGCGTAAATTTACGAGAACCAATCATTAAAAAGTAAGCGACAACAATGGCTAAAACCGTTGCATATAATACTGATTTAGAGCCGCTGCCCTCGGCTAATACACCATTACCGGTGTAGTACATAAAGCCAACCATGCTGGTAATAAGCGTAATAAGCGGGATTAACATGTAACGCGCTCTAGAGCCTTTTACTTCTTCTTTTAAGTCAGTTGTTTGAAGCTCTAGTTTTTCTTCGGCTTCTTTCATTGGGCCATGCACTTTATCAAACGCGATGGTATAAAAAACAATGGCAAGGGTAATTATGGCGTAAAAGTTATACCCTACGCTGCCCCATAACACTGATACAGCCGACTCACCTAGCTCATAGTTACCTAACAAACCAAGTACAAATGCGCCCCAGCCGTTAAGTAGTATTAAAATACACACTGGCGCACTGGTGCTGTCAATAATGTACGCTAGACGCGCTCGGCTCATTTTAAATTTGTCGAATAAGCCACGCGATAAAATCCCTGAGGTAAGTACGCTCAAGTTAGATTCTATAAACACCGCAATGCCGGTAAACATGGTTAAAAAGCCCACTTGGCGCTTACTTTTTGCAATTCCTTTGTTCATTAACATATTAACAGTTGCTGCAACGCCGCCAGATTCGCGAATGTAGGCAAGCAAGGCACCTATTAAAATACTAAATATTAATATGCGTGTATTACCTGGCGAGCTGGCAACCGAAATAATACGTTCAATGGTATTTAAAAAAGTGTCAAACAAGCTATTACCTTCGCCCTGAAAGGCGAGTAAAAACTCAGAAGAAGCAACAGCAACAAGTAGCGCCATAATCACTTCTTTTCGCCAAAACACGATAGCAATCGCAATTAGCGGCGGTAAAATAGAATACCAATGCATAAAAAGTTAACCTTAATTATTAGCGAGCCACTCTCGCTTTGTACGCGTTTTATCGCTTATTTGTTAAGCCTAGCAGCATAAACTGGCTTAGATTTGTAAACCGCTTAGCTTAATGGATTGCCTTACTCAAGTCACCTGTAAATAAATCACTTAGAGTAATGCTGTTAGTACGTTTTAACCTATACGATAGCTTATTGATTTAGTAGCGCTTCATAAATAAGCGACACCACCGATCCGTACTGCGCGGTTTCAAATTGTTTACCTGTAAATTCGTAACGTTTTTGCGAGCCTTTAATTGCGCTATGGCGAGCATTGGTAAGTAAAACAATAGCTAAATCGTAAGCGGGGTCAATTACGGTCACTGTACCCGTCCAACCTGTGTGCCCATAAGCCTGCGCACTTGCATAAGGGCCAAAGTGCCAGCGCCTTGCTTGATTATTACCAGCAAGCCTAAAGCCAAGCGCGTAGGTCTCATCGCTTGATTGCGGCGTTAAAAATTGTGCTAAGGCGCTTGCACTAAATAATTGTTGGTCGCCGTAGCCACCATTATTTAGTAATAGCTGGCAAAGCACCGCTAAGTCGTGAGCGTTACTAAATAATCCTGCATGCCCTGCTACGCCATCAAGTGAGTAGTAAGCGCGCTCATCATGCACTTGGCCTTGTAAAACCCCAGTTCGAACATTATCAAACTTAATGCGCCCGTCTCGTGTGTTGCCGCTAAGCTCAGTAGCTGCAAATTGCTGTGGCTTAAAGCCTTTTTTAAGTGGATTAAATAACGTGTTAGTTAATTTTAGTGGCGCGTACACTTGCTGCTCTAGGTATTCGTCAAGGGGCTGCCCAGTTATGCGCTCAATGAGTACGCCTAAAATCATGTAATCAATATCTGAGTAAACATGCTGCCTAGATGATTTACTACTAAAAGGCACGCTGGTGAGTAATAGCTGTTTGGTGGTTTTACTGTTTTGCGAATAAAACGCGTCGCCGTAGCTGCCATCTTTACGATGAAAGTCAAATACTGGCGGGTATCCGGCGCTGTGTGTGAGTAAGTCTTTTACTGTGCGCTTTGCTCGCCCTTCACCTTTATATTCGCTTAGGTAGCTTTGTACGGATTTATTAATATTTAATAACCCTTCGCTTACTAATTTCATAAGTGTAAAGTTTGTGGCAAATATTTTGGTGTTTGAGGCAAGATCAAACAAGGTATTAGTTTGCATGGGCTCTGGGCGAAGTAGCATTAAATCACTTTGCTGATATTGCTTTGCATCGCCATAGGCGGTTAACTTTATTAGCTCACCGTTTTTAACAACGGCCAATACAGCCCCAGGAAAACCTGCTTTAACATCGCGTTCAATTAATGTGTCTACTTCAGTAAAATCTATATGCTTTTTTGGTTCATCGCTTAAAGTAGGAAATGCAAAACGCAGCGTTAAACTCGCGCCAGCAGGGAGAATATTTTCAACTTTAAAGGTATTAACACCGTTGTGAGTATTTTTTGCCAAACTGTAATTGTATAAGGTGTTGGCGCTTAGTTGGTTAACGTCGAGCTTTTTATTATTAATGTAAATATCGGCGCTTTGTGCGTTGTGGTTTTGTATTAATAATTGCCCGCGCCCTTTGTAAGCTTTAAACGTTCCTCGGTTATTTACATAAAACCGGCTACTTGGATTTACCTCTGGAAACGTTACAACCACTTGTGCATTAGGCAGCTCTACAAGCTGGCTTTTTGTAAGTGGTAGCACCGAGCTAATAGGCTCAGGTGGTGTACTACAACCCACAATAATAAAGCTCAATGCCACTATAAATGCTTGTTTGATATAACCATACCTTTGATTTTTTAAAGCAATAAACATGCTTAGCCCTTATTTATATAACAAGTAAGGCGCTCTTTGCGCTTTAAATTGTGCAAGTCCCGCCTGCCAGCTTTGTTTTATTTGCGCTTCTGATTGCCCTGCTTCAATAGCTAAGCGCAATTTATTAGTACCCGCTAGCTTATTCATAAAGTCAGCACGCTCAAAAAACGAGATGTTATTTTTACTAAGCTCCGTGTACGCATTTATTAAGTAAGTTAAATTTAAACCTGTAATATTTGCTTGTCTTAAATCGAGCCCTTGCACGGTTTGGTTTTTAAATTTAGGGTTTAAAGCAGCGCCTTTAATTGCGCGCGGTGTAAAATTAAAATCACCTAATGCTACTGGCGAATAGCCAATTACTTGAAATGCAAAGTCGGTGCCTCTACCAATGCTAATAGGCGTTGCCTCAAAAAAGCAAAGTGATGGGTAAAGCGCAATGGCTTGATCGTTAAGTAAGTTAGGGCTGGGTTTTACAGGCAAGCTGTATGTACTTTTGCGAGTGTAATGATCAACAGGGATCACCGTTAATTTTAAATCGGGCGCTTTATTGATCCAGCCCTCGCCCTTGATCATTTTGGCAAGTTCGCCAACGGTCATGCCGTGTAAAACAGGAATTGGGTGCATTCCTACAAACGATTTAAATTCTGGCTCTAATATTGGCCCATCAACGTAGGCAATATTTGGGTTGGGCCTGTCGAGCACTAAAAATTCTATCCCCTGCTCTGCAGCGGCTTCCATCATGTAGTGCATAGAGCTTATGTAGGTATAAAAACGCACTCCCACATCTTGAATGTCAAAAATAATCACATCAACATCGGCTAAAGCAGCTTGGCTTGGTTTTTTATTTTTACCGTAAATAGAAATAAGTGGAATACCTGTTTTACCATCAACGGCATTTTTCACATGGGCGCCCGCATCGTGATCGCCACGAAAGCCATGCTCAGGTGCAAAAATTTTAGTTATATTAATATTTTTAGTCAGCAGCGCATCTACTAAGTGAGTTTGCCCCACCATTGATGTTTGATTAACGACTAGCCCTACACGTTTATTTTTTAACTGCGGTAAATATTTAGCATATTGTTGCGCACCTACTACAAGTGAGTTATTAACTTCGTGGGCGTGCACGCTTGCAATAAAAATGGCGCTAAAAATAAAAAATAAAGTAATAAATAGGGTTTTAAACATACTGCAATATCCTTTTAAACAAGGCGTTTAAAATAACATAGCTAAGTTTAAAGAGCAGCTTAGGTTTTAATAATTAGCGGTCAGCGGTCAGCGGTCAGCGGTCAGCGGTCAGCGGTCAGCGGTCAGCGGTCAGCGGTCAGCGGTCAGCGGTCAGCGGTCAGCGGTCAGCGGTCAGCGGTCAGCGGTCAGCGGTCAGCGGTCAGGTAATAAAAATAAAACACCGAGCCTTTTGCAAGCGCAATTTTTATATTGTTGGCGGGAGTTTACCTCGCGCAGGTTTTAGGTTTTAGGTTTTAGGTTTTAGGTTTTAGCAATGAGAAACTGTGTTTCTAACTTGAGTAAGCACTACGTCCACATTGATAATGTTGACGATGGTGTAACTAAAAAACCACCGTTATTGTTTTATTAAGCTCTTTAAGTTTTTACTGTACGTTCTACTTACCTTGAGTGTTTTTTCGTTATCTAACACCGCCATATATTCAGAATTACGTAATGGGTTGAGCTGTTTAATGTGGCTTAAATTAACAATCGTTGATTTATGTATGCGTAAGAAGTCTTCTGGCAGGGTATTTTTTTCAAGATCTTTTAAACGCGCTCGCATTACATGGGTTTCAGCCAGTGTATGAACACACATATAATCGCCTGCGGCATCAATCCATAAAATATCTTTAAACGGAATTATTTGAATTGGGTTTTTAGCATCTTGGATGACCAAGTTTTCGGCTTCAAATTTATACTCTGAGTTTTTTGAGCTTTCTAATTCTTGATGCTCGTTTTCTATCAGCGATTGGTGTACTTCAATCAATGTGTTTTTTCTGTGGAGTTGCTCTGTTTTTACTACTCTTTCTATGGCTTCTGATAGGCGAGCTAATTTAACGGGCTTGAGTAAGTAGTCAAGGGCTCTTACCTCAAATGCTTTAACGGCATGCTGGTGAAACGCAGTAACAAAAATAACCGCTGGGCAGCTTTCTGGTTGAAAATGTTTAATTAGTTCAAAGCCTGATTTTGTTGGCATTTCTATATCTAGAAAAACTAAATCAACGTCATGTTTGTTAAGTACGTTAATAGCTTCATCAACACTTTGTGCACTGCCAATCACTTCAATTTCAGCAAAGGCTTCTAAACGAATACGCAAGCCTTCAATAGCGCTGTATTCATCATCAACAAGTAATGTTTTTAATTGAATCATTATTGCAAACCATTAATAGGAAGAGAAATACAAAGCCATGCGCCGCCTGATTTGGCATTGCCTTTTTCAATGCGATGACTATTTCCATACATTAATTTTAAGCGTTGCTCGCAATTAGCCAAGCCAATGCCCCTTTTAGATTTTTTATTGTCGTCAAACCCTTTACCAGTATCTGCAACTTTAATGAGCAATGCGGATTTTGTTTTTTCAACATTAATTGTGATCACCATTTTTTGATCTGCTCGCATACCATGTTTTAACGCGTTTTCTACCAATGGTTGAATTAATAAAGAAGGTATTAATAAATCGTTGCATGGTTCATCAACGCTAATATTAACCTCTAACCGGTCGGCAAATCGACATTGCTCTATATCTAAGTAGGTTTTTAATATGGCAATTTCTTCTTTAATCGCTACTTTTTCAAGTGGATCGGTATACAAGCTATGGCGCAGTAGATCACAAAGCTTTTCGAGCATATTAACTGCCTGCAAACTTTCTTTTTTTAAGATTAAGGTGCAAATAGCATTAATGCTGTTAAACATAAAATGCGGATTAAGCTGATATCGAAGCATTTTTAGCTGTGACTCTTTCGCTAGGTGTGTCGCTTCAGCGGCTTTTTGAGTTTGCTCTAAATTGTCGAGATATATTTTGATCCCGTAATAAAAAGCAGTCCACGTTGAGAGCATAGTTAACGATGCAGACGTCCATGTACCAAAGTCAAACCATGTCATTGAAAGCCACCAATTGCCATATAACCACTGCAAAGACGCCCATTTAATTTGTGTCCAAATGAATGTGGCAGTTAACAGCAGCACCAGATGCAGTGCTATTTTAACTTTAATCCCTTGCCTATTTGAGCAGTTATAAGCCCTTCTTAAAAGTAAGGTGATTAAAAAGCCACACGCTACATCAATAATTAAATGCGGAATGTGTATCGACCATGGCTCGTCGCTTGGTATTTTTATCATTAGCTCGGTCAACATTGCATACACAATCCAACCGCAGCTCTGAAACAACCAGAAAAGATGACTTCTGGGATTTTTGGAATTCAAATTAATACGTCCAACTTTAAAGGCAGTTGAATAGCTTACTTATTATCAACTGCCTTTGCCTTATTTATTTTGAGCACGTGATTGATAATGCGTCATTATTAGGTTTTGCAGTCAACGCGATATCTGCAACTGCTAAACTTAAACGCTGAGCTGAAATACGAATTACATCTGACATGGTTTGTTCAATCAGTTCGCTATCGGCGCAATTGAGTGCGATTGATAAAGTATGCCAGCGCTTATCTGCCATTGTTTTTTCAAACGATGAAAAATCAATACTTCTTAAACAGTTATCTAAATTACACATTACTTGTAACTGTGCACCTTGCTCTGGAGCTTTATCTAATCGCATTTTTAGCTCAAGGTAACCTGATTTAAATTTGCGTTCGAGTAGCGTAGGTTTTAAGTAACTTAGGCTAAGCGTTGCATCTGAGGATTGAGATTGCCACTTAAACTGCCTTGCATCCTCTTGATACGATAAATTAACCGATTGCATTAACAAACTTTTTTTATCGCCACTGGTGGCCGATGAACCACTAGTTAAAACCTTTGCTGTTGTATCGGCCAACGCCCATGTGACATTTTTAGCTAAACTTTTTACAAACAGTGGATGTGCATCGCTTTTAACGGTTTTTTTAGGGCTCGTTGCTTCACTCACAATAGGCATATTTATTGCGTCATGATAAGTTAGCCCGTAGCCGTAGGCAAAGAGCGGGTCGTAATCTACATCCCCTAAGTTAAGGCTGAATTGATTGTCGTATTTAGGCCACGAAAAACTCAACTTACCGGTAAAATCAAACTGGCTGTTACCGTTTTTATCTGTTAATAATACGTCTGCAACCCCCTCACCCTCAGAGCCTGGTAACCATGCAGCAACAAAGGCATCCGATGCATTGAGCTCTTTACTGACCCAAAGCGGGCGACCACTTAAAAATACGGTAACTACCGGAATATTGTCTGCCTTAAGTTTTTTCAGCAGTGCAAGGGCATGTTTGCTTTCATCCTGAAACTCTAGCATTTCTATATCACCAAACCACTCAGCATAAGGCTCTTCACCAATAACAACAATGGCTACATCTGGCTTGGTTTTATATTCACCAGACTCACTTAAGCTTATTTCACCGCCTGCTTTTAATACTTGCGACTTTAAACCTGCATAAATAGAGGTCGCATTAGGAAAGTCACTATTGGTATTGTCTGTGCCCTGCCAAGAAACACTCCAGCCACCCGCTTGCATATTAATTGCATTCGCGCCTTTGCCGGCAACTAAGATGCGGCTACTCGCTTTGATTGGCAGCACGTTTTCGTTGTTTTTTAATAGAACGAGTGACTTACGAACAGCTTCTCTTGCTAACGTACGATGCTGGGAGGCACCTAACCACTGTGAGTGTTGTGATTCAGGTCGTGAAGATGGCTTTCCTTTAACAAAAACACCCCAGCGGATTTTAGCCCTTAAAAAACGTCTAACGGCATCGTTAATTCTTGATTCGGCTATTACACCGTCTTTCACTTGCTTAACAGTATTATGATAAAACGCTTCAAAATGCTCTGGTACCATAATCACATCAACGCCGGCGTTAATTGCTTGCGCACATTGCTCTAAATCGCAGCCTTCTACAAACTTGTGAGCATTCCAATCACTGACTACAAACCCATCAAAACCAAGTTGGTTTTTAAGTACATCCGTTAATAAGTGTTTATCGCCATGCACACGTTTGCCATTCCAACTATTAAAGGATGCCATCACTGATTGCACACCTTCATTAATAGCGGAAAAATAACCTGCGCTGTGAATATCTCTTAATCCTTTTTCATCGATAAGCGTATTTCCGCGATCAACGCCTCGCTCTGTACCACCATCGCCCACAAAATGTTTTGCGGTTGCAATACGGTTACTGCCTTTTAAAAAGTCAGCCCCTATATCACCTTGAATACCTGTCACCATACTACCTGCATACAGCCTAACTAATTCAGGGTCTTCTGAGTAACTTTCATAGGTTCTGCCCCAGCGATCATCTCTGGCTACAGCGACAGTAGGAGCAAAACTCCATTCAATCCCAGTGGCTGACACTTCTTTCGCTGTTGCTTGGCCTATGCGTTTAATTAAGTCGGCATCATGCGCAGCTCCTAAGCCAATATTGTGCGGAAATAACGTAGCGCCATACACATTACTATGTCCATGCATGGCATCAGTACCCCAAATAGTCGGTATTGCAATACCGTCTTTCGTTGAGTCCATTGATGCTAGGTACATTTCATCGGCATATTTTAACCATGTGGCCTGATCAGCGCGTTTGTCGCCATAGGGGGCTGTATTACCGCCATTTAGGTATGAACCAAACCCATATTTGCGCATTTGTTCAACACTTAAATAACCAATTTCGGGCTGAATCATTTGCGCCACTTTTTGCTCTATGGTCATCTTTGCCAGTAGTTGTTCAATTTGCGCTTCTACAGCTGGATCACGTTTAAGTTTAGTGTTTACATAAGGCCAGTTGACTTGCTCACGCTCTGCACTGAATGAATATTGACAAGTAAGCGCCCCAACTACGGGCAATAAGCAAAATAATAATTTAGAATATTTGATTTGAGACATTAAAAACCTTCGAGATTAAATTCTATTTATAGATACAAACTTCTTAATTTTATTGGGGAATGTACTCAATAAAATCATAGTACGCCCACGAAGGGCTGCCATAGTATTGACCAGGGAAGTAATAGCCTTCGGTTGAGTTATCACCATTCCATTGGTTAATCATTATTTTTGTATTATCCATCGGCCATGCATACGCGGGAATTTCATTTTCAGCTAAATGACCATCGCCATTGTCTTTGTAGAGCACTCTTAATGTTTGCTCATTTCCTTGAGCGTCGTACAAGTACCAACGAATCGAGTTGCTAGACCAATCAAAGCCAATAGTTAATAAGTTTTCTCTGTAATCAAGCCCAAACTGACTTAAGTCGATGTCCTTTTCCCAGCTTTGATAAGTGCCACCTTGCGGCTGATAAATCACATTGGTATGAACAACGTTCCCAAGGGAGGGTAAAAGCTCAATATCTATCTCTTGCCATGCTCTGCCGGGTGAATCCCACCACGATGTGTAAGTAAAAATGGAAGACACAGTGCCTTGCGTATTCCCTGACTTAACACTGCCTTGCACCTTGCCAAAGCCATAGAAATTATTACTTTGCAGCTCAGCACATGCGCCTTGTGATAATGAAAGCGTGATCCCCTGTTGGCTTGGGTTAATCATTGCAGGGGAAAATTCACAGCCAAAAGGCGAGCCATTATCGCCACTTCGCGCATTCCAAATCGATGTGTCATAACCCCACGAAAAATTATCTTTAAAATAATTGGCATATGTACACGGCGAGATAAATAAAATACCACTCACCAAGGTGCTAATAAGCTTAGTTTTCATTATTGATCCTTATTTAAATTGCACGCCTACCACAGTGTATAATTACTGTGACAGACGTAATTTGGTGAGGTTATCTAAAATGAAAAACCAGCTCTTACACCGTAATACCTTGGCATGCCAAAGCTGCCTTTAGGAATGCCTTTACTGGTGTTGTTCCAATACTGAATCGTTTCATCAGAGGCATTATTTACAAATGCTTCTGCGAACCAATTTTGTCCTTGCGGTTCATACTTGATTGAGGCATTGAATACGGCAAACGCATCGCGGCTATCGTCAATGTATTTTGTCGCCTCGTCCGATACGCTAAAGTCCATATCATCTAAGTGTTTATCAACATTCCATACTGTTGAGTACGACTCATCTTTCCAGCTCGCATTAAGCCAGCTATGAATAAAACCATATTCACCTAAATCAAACGTATGTGTGTAGCTGATGTTCGCCGTGAACTTAGGCGTCATCGCTAGGTTATTACCTTTAAGGTTGGTTGATAGCAGTGTATTTTCAGGGTTTTTTGATTCCTCATAAGAAATATCAAAAAGATACTCAGCATCGTAATCCCATTTAGTATTCCAATCGTCCGTCACTTTAGCATCAGTCCAGGTTACATAACCGGTGATACGCCCGCTTGGGTAAGGCTTCCAATCAAACTCAAGCTCAATACCTTTGATTGTTGAACTAGGAACATTTTGTGTGTAATAAGCTATAACTGGCTTGTTTTGAAAATCGAGTACTGGCTCGCCATTTCCATCTAAAACGGGAGAACCATCTTCATCTTCTACCACAGATAAACGCTCTACGTTACCGATTGAGCCCACTGATGCGTATTGCATGTCGGTGTAATCTGTGTAGAAAAATGCGGCTTTTAGGTTTAATGAATTATCAAAAAAGCTCGATTTAGCGCCAAGCTCCCATGTAAGTACTTCTTCTGGATCAAACTTAGTTTCAAAGCGTGTAACGTCACCGGTTCTGTCATTTACGACCTCATATACATCACCAATTCCGCCGGCTTTAAAACCACTGGCAAGGTAGGTATAAATCATAGTTTCAGGTGAGATGTCGTAGTCTAAACCAACACGAAAATCATGATGCTGCCAACTTCCTTTATTATCGTTTGCAAAATATGATGCATAAATTGAAGGATCTTCGTAGTAATCAACTGGCAAATTATTTAGATCAGTTCTATTTAACCAACCTACGGCGCAGCCATCGGCATTAGAACAGCGATATGTTTTACCCCCTTTATCTTCTTTCGTTTCATCACTAAAACGATAACCAAGTGTTAGATGTAATTTTTCAGTTAAATTGTATGTACCTTGACCAAACAAAGCGAATGCATCTGTGGAGCGATCAGGTTGATCCCAAAAGGCTTTATCATCCATCGGGTTATCGTAATAACCTAAGGTCGTGGTTTTTTCGTGGAAATAGTTAGCACCGACAATCCAAATAAAATCGCCGTATTCGTCAGATTGTAATTGCACTTCTGTAGAAAATGATTTAGCGCCAGTGCCATCTAAAAAGTACGTTGCCCCATCCCAAGGATCGAGGCCGACTTCGCTATCTTGTGCTGAAGAGCGTTCCATATCCTCATAGCCAAGTAGCCACACAAGCGAATATTCATCATTTATATCGTAGTTAAGGGTATTTCTAAGATAGGTGATATCTAAATTAAGCTTACCAGGCACATTCACAACAGCTTGATATGTATTATCACTGGGTAAAAAGTTTGTGCAATCGCCACCCAACTCAGCACTTCTACCACGAATTTTATCGCAGTTAACTAAATCGAGATTGTTATTACTGTTATTAACATACTTTTGAAAAACGGTATGATTTGAAAAGCTGCCATCTAACGGCTCCCAAAGTGTACTAATTCTAAAAGAGTATTCATTAGCATTGTTATAAAAGTCATCTTTTTCAGCGGGTGTTAATTGGCGAACTTTTTGCGCCTCTGGATCAGTTCCTGCGCCATCTATCCACCAGTTTTCTCGCTGCGTGACAGTTTGACCAATACCTTGATAAGAATCCTCGGATATAACTGGAGCATTGAGTATATCGTCGCTTAATCGTCTTGAGTCATATTGGTTGGGATCGTAGTAACCTTCGAGATAAGAGTCGCGTTTTAGACCTTTGCCAGAAAACCGTACTGCAAATTCGTCATTAATTGGAATATTGATTACACCACCAATATTTTTGCTGTTGTATTTACCTGCTTCAACATTCACATTGCCATATAAATGAGTGAATTCAGGCTTTGCTGAAATAACATTTATGCTACCAACTGTTGAATTTCGGCCAAATAACGTTCCTTGTGGGCCCCTTAATGCCTCAACTCGTTCAATGTCATACATCAGAGCTAGTGCTCCTTGCATTCTTGGTGAATAAACACTATCAAGGTGCACACCAACAGCAGGGTCGCCAAGCTCGGTAATATTAGTAGAACGTACGCCACGCATCGAGATAACTGGTGCTGATTGATCCGTCGCTGTGGAGATATCTAACCCTGGCACTAGGTTAGCTATATCTTTAACGCTGTTAACCCCATTTTGTCTTAGCTCTGCTTCAGTCAATGCCGTAATGGCAACTGGGGTTTCCATAAGTCTAGTTTTACGTTTAGTTGCTGTTACAGAAATAATTTCTAACGAGCTAGCTTTTTTCTCTGGTGTTTGTATTTCTTCAGTGGAAGCCTCTTGAGCATGAAGTGGCATTGAGCAAGCCAATGCAACGGCTATTGATAATGCTGTTTTATTTATTGTGTGCATGTTCGACCTTTTGATGTGTGTGAACGTTAATTTTGTAACTTTTATGTAACAGCTTCACAGTATCCATAGGGTCTTTTTTGAATACTAGTCAAATACGCCAAAGCGAGTTAGATATAATACAAGCCGATATTAGAACGTATTGGATTAGAGTTTTTAAACAGTAGACCTTCAATTTTATGAACTCAAAGCGAACTTACGCCTTATTTTACAGTTTACTTTGAATAAAAAACCGACTTTCATCGGTTTATTTTCTATTAACCTAATTAGTAATAGAAATGCTAAGCGCAGGACGTATCTTGTAAGAGTGAACCTATGACCGTCTGATTCGTAGCTAGAAGAAGCGGCACTTCTACGTGAGTAAGCTCTTCGCCTACATTGAAAAGTTGGCGGTGGTATTATTTGTAGATCGTAGCTTAAAGGCGTTTAAATACTCATGGTGATTTTGGACTTCTCATTTACTCCTCTTTCACTTTTCTTTGTGCATTTTAGTTTTTAAGGGGAGGGCGTTATTCACAAAGAGGTTAAGAGGCGCTGCGCTTTTAGAGAAGTGATTAAAACATTATAAATCAGAAGCTGCGCTTCTAACGTAAGCAAGCCCTACGTCTACATAAAAAGTTGCGGTGATATTATTTATAGACCGTAGCTTACAGGCTTTTAAATGGTGATTTTGAACTTCTCATTTACCCCTCTTTCACTTTTCTTTGTGCATTTTAGTTTTTAAGGGCGTTATTCACAAAGAGGTTAAGAGGCGCTGCGCTTTTAGAGAAGTGATTAAAACATTATAAATCAAAAGCGACGCTTTTAACGTAAGCAAGCTCTACGTCTACTTGGAATTTTAACTGTGGTGTTTAGTTCGGTTTAACTGATAGCTGAAGACTTTCTCAAACTTCAGGCACAAAAAAACCGACTTTCATCGGTTTCTTTTCTATTAACTTTATTAGTAATAGAAAGTGGTGGGTGCAGGACGTATCTTGCAAGAGTGAACCTCCGACTGCTTTGTTCGCAGTAGGTTACTCTATCCACATCCACGCTTTAATTTATTTCAGGCACAAAAAAAACGACTTAGTGTCGGCTTATGTATGAAAGTGGTGGGCGCAGGACGTATCTTGTAAGAGTGAACCTCCGACTGCTTGGTTCTCAATTCACCTAAACCTACACTTCACTTCACTTCACTTTATTTTAGGCACAAAAAAACCGACTTAATGTCGGCTTGTTTATGAAAGTGGTGGGCGCAGGAGGATTCGAACCTCCGACCGCTCGGTTCGTAGCCGAGTACTCTATCCAGCTGAGCTATGCACCCACTTTCATAGATTGCTTATTTAAACTCTAAGCAGAGCGTATTAATTCAGGCATAAAAAAAACCGATTTCCATCGGTTTATTTTTCTTACACTTAAAAGTGTATGAAAATATGAAAGTGGTGGGCGCAGGAGGATTCGAACCTCCGACCGCTCGGTTCGTAGCCGAGTACTCTATCCAGCTGAGCTATGCACCCACTTTCATTTTTACTATTACTTGTTTTTACTCTAAGTAAGAGTTTTACTTATTTATACTCTAAGCAGAGTTTATAAAGTGGTGGGCGCAGGAGGATTCGAACCTCCGACCGCTCGGTTCGTAGCCGAGTACTCTATCCAGCTGAGCTATGCACCCACTTTATAGTTTACTTATTTAAACTCTAAGTAGAGTTTTTGCTTATTTATACTCTAAGCAGAGTTATTAAAGTATGGTGGGCGCAGGAGGATTCGAACCTCCGACCGCTCGGTTCGTAGCCGAGTACTCTATCCAGCTGAGCTATGCACCCATACTTTAAAACTTTACAAAACACGCCATTAAAAGAAATGGTGGAGAGGGAGGGATTCGAACCCTCGATAGAGCTACAAACTCTATACTCCCTTAGCAGGGGAGCTCCTTCGGCCACTCGGACACCTCTCCGTCTTGTGGGGCGTATAATAAAGATTTCAGAAAATATGTCAAACACTTTTCTACCAAAAACGACTATATGGTTATAGATTGCACATATGCTTGGTTTAAAAGTGTAATTAGTTTGAAATTTAAGCGGGTTACGCGTTTTTATTTGAAGGATTAACACCTAGCACGGGAACTAAGTCATCAGTTAACTGAGCCAAATACTGTTCTTGGTAACCTAACTGTTGAAATTCAGCAATACAAGCACGGTAATAAGCATTTCGTTCTTGCTCTGATGTGCCCTCTTCTGAAAAATCATCTACTCGTTTGTCTTTCATACTATTATTCTAAGTCCTTTAAGAATCTATACTTAACTGCTAAATACCAAGCAGTGTAAATTTCGTGCGTATTCTAGCTAAAACCTTTACATAAATACAACATATGTTTAAAAAACAATCATACTAAAAAGTTATAGCACTGTTAGTTTTAATATTAAAAACTACCAATAACAATAAATTAGTGAAGCTGAATTGCACATTAACCAGCACTAATAACTACATTTAATTTTTAGTGTAGTACTTATTAATTAAAATACTAATACAAAATAAAAAAACGCCGCTATTAAGCGGCGTTTATTAACTTACTATGCTCTACTCAAAGCTTAGTCAGCTTGCGGGCGCATATGCGGGAACAAAATAACGTCTTTAATTGTAGATGAGTCAGTAAACAACATTACTAAACGGTCAATACCAATACCTTCACCTGCAGTTGGCGGTAAGCCGTACTCAAGTGCGCGTATATAGTCTTCATCGTAATGCATTGCTTCATCATCGCCTGCGTCTTTCTCTTCAACTTGGCGTGTAAAGCGCTCTGCTTGGTCTTGTGCATCGTTAAGCTCAGAGAAGCCATTTGCAAGTTCACGACCGCCAACAAAAAATTCAAAACGGTCGGTAACAAATGCATTTTCGTCGTTACGGCGTGCAAGTGGAGAAACTTCCCACGGGTAGCCAGTAATAAACGTAGGTTGAATAAGCATATGCTCTGCTGTTTCTTCAAATATTTCACACAAGAACTTACCTGGGCCCCAAACACAGTTTTCAGGAATTTTAACGTGCACTTGTTTAGCGTACGCTTTTAATTCGTCAAAGTGGTTTTCTGGGTCGTTAAATACCGCAGCATCAAACTCAGGGTTATACTTTAAGATTGCGTCCGCCATGCTTAAACGTGTAAACGGTTGGCCA
Source organism: Pseudoalteromonas sp. 5Ae-yellow (assembly GCF_014077565.1). Taxonomy (NCBI): domain Bacteria; kingdom Pseudomonadati; phylum Pseudomonadota; class Gammaproteobacteria; order Alteromonadales; family Pseudoalteromonadaceae; genus Pseudoalteromonas; species Pseudoalteromonas sp. 5Ae-yellow. The sequence continues at coordinate 39,579 of NZ_JACGWD010000014.1, read as the reverse complement.
AAGTCGTATTCAACTGAGTCAATTACTTCGCCATTTTCGTCTTTAGTTGTATTAACTACAACTGCACTACCTAGTACGTTTTCTGCAACCGTACGTAACATGTCCTCGGTGATGTTCATCAGGTCGATGTAATCAGCGTATGCTTGGTAAAATTCAATCATTGTGAATTCTGGATTGTGACGCGTAGATAACCCTTCGTTACGGAAGTTACGGTTAATTTCGAATACACGGTCAAAACCACCTACCACTAAGCGCTTTAAGTAAAGCTCAGGCGCTATACGTAAGTACATGTCGATATCAAGCGCGTTATGGTGAGTTACAAACGGACGCGCAGATGCACCGCCAGGTATAACCTGTAGCATTGGTGTTTCTACTTCCATAAAGTCACGGTCTGCTAAAAAGCGACGAATGCCTTCAACTACTTGTGAACGAATGCGGAATGTTTCGCGCGTTGCTTCGTTAGTAATTAAATCAACGTAACGTTGGCGGTACTTTGTTTCTTGATCTGATAAGCCATGGAATTTTTCAGGCAACGGACGAAGTGACTTAGTTAATAATTGGTACTCAGTCATTTCTACGTATAAATCGCCTTTACCCGATTTATTTAATGCGCCTTTAACACCAATAATATCGCCAGTGTCTAGTTGACCATACTTTTCTTTAAGATCTTTTTGAACATCTTTAGATGCATACGCTTGTACGCGACCTTTCATGTCTTGAATTACAAAAAACGGTCCACGCTTTGCTAAAATACGGCCAGCGATAGACACAACTTCGTGCATCTCTACTAATTCTTCTTTGCTCTTATCACCAAACTGGGCTTGCAAATCAGCCGTGTAATGCTCACGACGGAATTGGTTTGGATGACCGTTGGCTGGGCAATTTTCGCGTATAGCGTCTAACTTGCCGCGACGCTCAGCGATTAACTTGTTTTCGTCTTGGATTTTATCAGTCATTTTTTAGCTCTTTATTAGCTTGGTGGTTATAGGCCAGATTTAAGGCTGGCTTCAATAAATTTATCTAAGTTACCGTCAAGTACCGATTGGGTATTGCGGTTTTCAACGCCTGTACGTAAATCTTTAATGCGTGCGTCATCAAGTACGTATGAACGAATTTGACTACCCCAACCAATATCAGATTTAGCGTCTTCTTGCGTTTGTTTTTCAGCATTTTGCTGTTGTAGCTCAAGCTCAAATAATTTAGCTTTTAACTGCTTCATCGCTTGGGCTTTATTTTTATGCTGCGAACGCTCGTTTTGACACTGCACTACGGTATTTGTTGGTACGTGAGTAATACGAACCGCCGATTCAGTGGTGTTAACGTGCTGACCACCCGCGCCCGATGCACGGTAAACGTCTATACGTAAGTCTGACGGATTCATATCAATTTCAATGTTATCGTCAACTTCTGGGTATACAAACGCAGAAGCAAATGAAGTATGACGACGACCACTTGAGTCAAATGGGCTTTTACGTACTAAGCGATGTACGCCAGTTTCGGTACGTAGCCAACCGTAAGCGTATTCGCCAACAAAGCGGACAGTTGCGCCTTTAATACCGGCAACATCACCGTCGGTCGCTTCAACTAGCTCAACTTTAAAGCCTTTAGCCTCGCCCCAACGTAAATACATACGAAGTAAAATGTTACACCAGTCTTGTGCTTCAGTACCGCCAGAACCTGATTGTAAATCAAGGTAAGCATCGTTTGAGTCATGAGGACCCGAAAACATACGACGAAACTCTAAACCTTCTAACTGTCCGTTTAAATCAGCAAGCTCAGTTTGCGCTTCAACAAAGGTATCTTCGTCTTCAGCTTCTACAGCTAGCTCAAGTAAGCCTTCAACGTCGTCAGTACCGGCTACTAGGTTGTCGATTGTTTCAACAACCGCTTCTAATGCTGATTTTTCACGGCCAAGCGCTTGTGCGCGTTCAGGCTCATTCCATACGGCTGAATCTTCAAGCTCGGCGTTAACTTCTTCTAAGCGTTCTTGTTTAAGAGCGTAGTCAAAGGTACCCCCGAAGCAATTCAGTACGTTCGCGAATTTCCTTGATTTGATTAATCACAGGATTCACTTCAAACATGTACATCACTCCAAAATGGCTAGGTAATTGCGCCCCTTTAAATGGGATTTTCGCAATAAATTATCGTCAAATGATAAAAACGCCCGATTTTAACAAAAAACCGCGCGCTTTATTAGCATTTTATGCATGATATTACATATTTTTTAGTGTACTTTTTCAAGCTCTCTAACTATTAATTGCAGCGTAAATTTACCTCTAAACTCATTTATATCGAGCTGATACGCTACTTTCACAAACTTGGCCTCTGTATCTGGCCACTCTTTTACATCAATACCAAAAGCAATGGCGTCAACTAATCGACCAGATTGGTGCTTTAACACGAGCTTTAAATGCTTTTCGCCTACTATGCGCTGCTGTATTACTTCAAAGGTATGCTCAAACACCGGCTCAGGAAATTGCTGACCCCACGGGCCCGACTGCTTTAATAGCTGGGCAAAATCCATTGTAAAGCAGTCGTTTGGCAGCTCGCCGTCGGTAAACACAATGCAGCGCTTACTTTCTTCACTTAGTTGCGCGCTAACTGCGGCATCAAACGCTTTTTTAAAGTCGTTAAAATGCTGCTCGTTAATACTTAAACCAGCGGCCATTGCGTGGCCACCAAATTTATTAATTAAATGCGGGTCGGCGGTATTAAGTCCTTCGAGTAAATCGCGCATGTGTAGCCCTTCAATAGAGCGGCACGAGCCTTTTATTTCACCATTTTCGCCACCAGCAAATATAACAGTTGGGCGGTGATATTTTTCTTTTAAGCGACCAGCCAAAATACCAATAACACCTTGATGCCAATCGTCTTGAAACAAACAAATAGCATCAGGGATGTTATCGTCGCTAAATGCGAGCCTATCAAGCACGGCTTGCGCCTCAAATTGCATGCCTTGTTCTATTTCGCGCCTTGCAAAGTTTAAGCTATCGAGTTCGCCCGCTATACTACGCGCTTGGTTTATATCGGTGCTAAGCAAGCACGCTATACCCAAACTCATGTCGTCCAATCGCCCTGCTGCATTCAAACGCGGCGCAAGCGAAAAACCAAAATCACTGGCACTTAAACGAGCAGCATTACGATTTGCCACTTCAATAAGCGCGGTAATACCAGGGCGTGTTTTACCACTGCGAATACGTGCTAAACCTTGATGCACTAACGTACGGTTGTTCGCATCAAGTGCGACCACGTCAGCAACCGTACCAAGCGCTACAATGTCGAGTAAGTTAGCTAAATTAGGCGGCGGTTGCTGCTCAAAATAACCTAAGTCTCGCATTACGCTTCTCAGTGCTATTAATAAGTAAAAAGCAACGCCAACGCCAGCAATGGATTTAGACGGAAAATCACATTCATGCCTGTTTGGGTTTACTATTGCATCGGCATTTGGCAGCTGCTCACCTTGTAAGTGGTGATCTGTTACCAGCACTTTTATGCCAACCGCTTTTAAAATATCAATACCGGCAATACACGATATGCCGTTATCTACGGTGATCACTAAATCAGGTTTTATTTGTACTATTTGCTCTGCAAGCGCGGGACTTAAACCATAACCTAAGCTAAACCTGTCAGGAATTAAGTAATCTAAATGCTTAAAGCCAAACATCTCAAGGCCTTGCATTAAAGTTGCAGTACTTGTTGCGCCATCGGCATCAAAGTCGCCAACTATTAATATTTGGCTTTGCGCTTTTAATGCTTCAATTAATAAGTCGCTGGCTTTGTCGATGTCTTTAAACAATTTAAAGTCGTGGAGCGTAGCTACGCTGTTATTTAGCTCTTCGGCATTGAATACATTGCGGTTAGCATAAATTTGTTTAATTACAGGGTGTAAATTACTCGGCAGATGCGAGTCGTCAACGTTTTCACGCGCAATGATTAGTTTTTTCATGCAGGGTTTTAACTTATTGAGTCGTATTAAAAAGACAAAAAAAGGCCATTAAGGCCTTTTTAATAATAACTAAGCGTTTAATTACGACGCTTTGTTAGCTTCTAATGCTGCTTTTAATGCTGCTGCTGGCTGGTAACCAGGGATCATCGTACCATCTTCTAAAATAATAGCGGGTGTGCCGCTAATACCAAAGCTTTGACCTAATTGGTAATGCTCTGCAACCGGTGCGCTACAGCCTGCAACTACTTTAGTGCTTGTACCCGACTTAGCTTCTGTTAGTGCTTCTTGCTGATCGCGTGCACACCATACGTTCATTAAATCGGCGTAGCCTGAACCTTGTAAGCCACCACGTGGAAACGCAAGGTACTTAACGGTAATACCCGCATCAAGTAAATCGTCTAACTCGCGATGTAATTTACGACAGTAACCACAGCTAATGTCGGTAAATACGGTAATACTGTGTTTTTCGTTTGGTGCTTTGTACACAATCATCGAATCTTCGTATTCTTTAATGCCCTCAACACGCACGCCGTTTAATGCTTGCTCTGTTAAGTTGTTACGATTATTTAAATCGATTAACGTACCTTGCATTAAAAATTGACCATCTGGACTTGCGTAAAGTACGCCCTTATTAGTGATCAACTCTTTTAAGCCCGCTACTGGGCTTGGGTTAATTTGCTTTACAGTTACACCAAGCTCGGCAAATTTAGTAATAATAGGATCATTAGTATCTGGTGTTACAGCAACGCCATTTGCAAATGCACTAATACTTGTGCACAACATGGCACCTGCTAACATTAATTTTTTCATAACTTCTCTCTATCCTAAAAACACTTAATATATTGACCGGCTTAATAATATTTACTTTCAAACTTACGCTCGCGGATGATGCTCTGCGTGTACCGACTTTAACCGTTCATTGGCAACATGGGTATAAATTTGCGTCGTTGATAAATCGCTATGGCCCAACATCATTTGTACCACACGTAAATCTGCCCCATGATTTAATAAGTGCGTAGCAAAAGCATGGCGCATGGTATGGGGCGATAATGGAGACTCAACTGATGCCAAAATAGCATAGTGTTTAATTCTATGCCAAAAGGTTTGTCGCGTCATGCCTACTCCGCGCTTAGATGGGAACACAAAATCGGTGGCGTGTTTTATCATTTGTGCACGCCCACCCTTTAAAAATTGCTCCAGCCAATACATGGCTTCTTCACCCAATGGCACTAAGCGCTCTTTGTTACCCTTGCCTTTTACAAACACAACCGCTTGGCGCAAATTAATTTGTTCCATACGAAGCCCAACAAGCTCACTTACACGCAACCCCGTTGCATAAAGTAGCTCTAGCATGGCCTTATCGCGCAGTCCCATCGCTTCTTCGGTGTTAGGCGCATTTAATAATGCCTCAACTTCAGCTTCTGAGAGTGTTTTAGGTAACGACTGTCCGGCTTTTGGTTGAGCTATGTTTAGCATGGGCGAATCACTAATTATTTTTTCGCGCACAAAATACTGATAAAAACGCTTTAGCGCACTAATGCTACGTGCTGTACTGCGTGGTTTTAAACCTAAATCAACTCGATGCGCTAAATAGCTTTCTATGTCGAGCCCCGTTACCGTCATTAAATTTTCGCCCTTTAAAAATAGGCAAAACTTATCTAAATCACTGCGATAAGCGCTTAATGTATTTTCGCTTACGCCTTGTTCTAAGTACAGGCTATCTAAAAAGGTTTCTAGGTAGTCGCTATTACTGCTCATACTGCTGTTATTTTCAAAAGAATCGTCAGATAGCGTTGTCACATTATGCTCTCATGCTTTGCTAAGGTATCAATTAAAAATACCTTACGGTAAACTTGAGCCTATCATATCAGGCAATTACACAGTGATAAATACGATGCAAATTGGTTTATTTTTTGGTTCTACTACGTGCTACACCGAAATGGCAGCAGAAAAGATTCGCGACATTATTGGTGCCGATATAGTTACCCTGCACAATATTAAAGACGAGCCACTAAAAAATGCAGAGCAGTACGACTTTATCATCTTTGGTATTTCAACATGGGATTTTGGTGAAATACAAGAAGACTGGGAGTCAAAGTGGGACGACATAGCCGACGTAAACCTAAAAGGTAAAACCATTGCTTTATTTGGCATGGGCGATCAACAAGGTTACGGGCAGTGGTTTCAAGATGCGCTAGGCATGCTACACGACGAAATAAATACGCAAACATTTACTCAACTTGGTTTTTGGCCAAACGACAGTAGCTACGAGTTTGAAGCTTCAAAAGCATTGACGCCTGATGGTAAACAGTTTGTAGGACTCGCGCTCGACGAAGACAGCCAATACGAGCTAAGCGACGACCGCATTGCAACATGGGTTGAACAGGTAATGACTGAATACGGCGAAACGCTTTAATTCACTTATAAATACCGAAAAATAAAATAAAAAAGCGCGTAACTATAAAATTAGTTACGCGCTTTTTTATTAATATAAATCAATTTATTGAAACGTCATCACATTGGTTGTTTGTGGGTAGTACCCATCAGCCATAACAATGTACGGTAGTAAATTACTTAACCATTTTTGCTGCACGCTTTCGCTATAATTTAAGTAAAGCTTATCTTCGTGAATATAAAATGCTTCAGGGTCTATCCCTACGGCATTACCCTCATCAGCCATTGCATAAGCGCACCAGCCACCGTATTGCGGTGCATAACGCTTTGGGTTTTCTGCAAATGCCGTTTTATTTTCTTCACTCGAAAAATGCCAGTCAGCACCTAAATAACTAAACGTATATTTGTCGCTGCCTTTAACGGCTTTATTTTGCGTAAAATATGCAACGCTGTCGTACCCTTTAATAGCCGTGTTATTAAACCAACCCGTATTTACAGCATCATCCTTTGCGCTTGCTCCACCGCTTATTAACAGTGTGCTCAGCATTATTAAAGCAACTATGTACTTAATCATCTTTTTTCCTTTATTATTTATTCAATGTGACGTTATCAGTTGTAAATACTAAGAAAGGCATAAGCTAAATATGATTTCATACGTAGCTAAATTTTTAAATATTTATGCGTATAAATATTAGATTTCCATCTAGGCGCAAAAGTATTAATAGTGCATGCTAATACAATTAGCGCGGAGCCTATTACTTGCGACAAGCTTAATGTTGTATCGTAAAATATAAGCTGAAATAACAACGCAAATAATAAGTTAGTATATATAAGTGGCGCTAACTGTGAGTTAGAACTAACTAACCTATACGCTTTACCTCTAAAAAACTGCGTCGCAGCGGTCGAAAAACCAATTAATGCAATCATAAGTAATAATCCATGATCACTCATATCAATTGCAAAGCCTTGGTAAAAGCTTGCCTCACCAGTAGTAAACATTAATACCGGTACCATAAATAAAGAAGCCAAGGCAAAGCTCCAGCCGTTTATTACCATCATAGGGAGATTAATTTTACTTGCTCTAAATAAGGTAATTTGCGAACACGCATTAAAAATACCCGCGCCTAAACCAATTAATAAGCTCCAGCGCCACTGAATGCCATCACTATGTATATTTTGAATAATAACGCCCGCAAACATAAGCGCCATTGTAGGTAGCAATAGCCAATTTAGTTTTGTTTTAAAAAGCACGCGCTCTATTAGTGGAATAAATAACGGCCCAGTGCTAAATAAAATCACCGCCTCCACCAGCGTTAAGGTATTTAGCGCCACTAAAAAGCAGTTTTGGCACAGTACAATAAAAATTGCGCGGGTAGCAAAGGTTTGCCATGCCGACTTATTAGGTAGTTGCCATTTTATGCCCGCCGCCAGTGCCAACATAATAATGGCGGGTAAAAATACCCGTAAAAAAACCACTTCACTGGTACTAAAGTAGCCTGTTAGTAGCTTGGCAATAAAGCTGTTTAACGCCAGAGTAAACGTAGAAAGCAACATAAACACACTAGCACGAGAATTTAACGACACCGCGGTTATCCTTTAAATAAAAAATTAATAAAAACTGATTTAAAAGCTTAATTTTTTTAATCTATTTATTATTTTTAAAAAATTGGCATGTGCTTTTATAGCGCTAATCTTACGTATACTTTTTAAATATAAAAGCGAATAATACTAAACTAACCTGTAAGTAAAACTTAATAGTAATATGTGGTGACTATGATTAAATCGGCGCCTTTAAAATCACTCTATACGTTTATAGCCGTTGCTGAGTCGGGCAGTATGGTATTAGCTGCAGAGCAACTAAGTATTAGCCACTCTGCGATTAGCCAATCGATAAAAGCCCTAGAGTCGCAGCTTAATACATCACTTTTTAATCGTATTGGTCGGCGTGTTGAACTAAACCCTGTAGGTGAACGCTATTACAAACGCATAGCCCCAGCCATGGCCGAAATTTTAACAGCCAGCCAAGAAGCCAGTAACGCAAATAATGAACACACGCACTTAACACTTAATATGGTTAACTCGTTGGCGCTACATTGGTGGATCCCCCGCGTGGCGGATTTTCAGCTTATGGCTCCAAATAGTGATATTCGTATTTCTAATTTAGTCGGTGAGTTTGATTTAGAGCGAGAAGGGATTGATGCCGCAATTATTCATGGCCAGCCCGATAAGTGGCAAAAATACCACTGTGAAAAATTAGCTGACGATCAATTAATTTTAGTGTGTAACCCGCAGCTTTTAGCTGGGTTAAATGAGGATGAGTTAACCCCTCAAAGTTTACTAGAGCGCTTTAAAGCAATATACGTTACTAACCCGCGTAGGCAAAACGATTGGCAAACGTGGTGTGAGGCCAATAATTTAGCGCAGCCTAAACAGCATAATAATTTAACGTTTAATATTTCGGTGCAGGCAACGCAAGCAGCTATGCGCCAGCTAGGTATTTTAGTGACTCACAAACAATTTGTACGTGACGATATTAAGCACGGTATGCTCACTCAAATAGGTCAAAGCATAGTGAATCCCCATCAGCAGTTTTATTTTGCAACTAGCCACGCCATGCTTAATCACCCACAGGTAAGTGCATTAAGAGAGTGGCTAAAACGTGAGTTTTTAAAAACCGCCAGCGAGTAACGTTACTCTACGCGCTCCCAATATTGGTTACGATAAAAAAAGCCAATATAACCGCGAACTTCTAACGTTTTACCGTCGTTTTGTGGCGTTAGTTGCACGGTGTAGGTTTTGCCATTGGTTGGGTCGAGTATTGCGCCATCTCCCCATACGCCATCATCTTCTGGTTTTACGTCAGTGATAATAGTCATACCTAAAATAGGCTGATCTTTTAATGCGCCATCGCACTCTTTACAAATGCCACCTTGCTTAGCGGGGTCTAAAATAGAGTCTACCTTGCCGCTTAGTAAATTGTTGTTTTGTGTAATACGTACGTACGATTTAGCTTCGTTTGTATCCTCATCAATGGTTTTCCAAAGCCCTACAGGGCTCATGTTTGCAAGCGCGCCTTGGCTTACAAAAATTGTGGTTGCTAACGTGCTAAGTAATGCTAATTTATTTAACTTTTTCATTGTGTTGCCTTTTAAATTAAGTGGCTAATGGCTAAATCATATCAGGTGATTTATAAACACACTATTAAAGCGCATCTCAAATTAGGAATAACTCAATAGAGCTCACTGAACTTTATTGCTTCACATTTTCAAATAAAATGCTTTGCACAGGGCTATATAATCAGCAGTGTAGGTATTATCTAAGTTTCTAATACACAGGATTGATGATTCTATATCGCTTTTTACGTAGCTAAATGTCATTAAACTGCGGCTAATATCTTTGTTGGGCGTGGCCTTTACTTGGCAGTGAGTATTTAAATAAAGCCCATTTTGAATAGCAAGCTCAATAAATAATGCGCCTTCAACGCTTGGGAGTATTAAGCTAAAGCGAGCGCGGCTATGGCTTAAGCGTTTAAACGCATTAATTAACTCTTCAAAACTTAGGCCGTCTGTATGGCGTGCGGCATTACGCGCAGCATTATCGCCTTTTAAACTGTGATTAAAATACGGTGGATTAGAGATAACCACGTCAAATTTAACTTCACTACTAAAGCGTTGAATAGTTTGGTGCGTAATACTTATAGTTGGCCACGGACTATTAGCTACATTTTTTAATGCTTGGGTATAGGCGCTTTCGTCAATTTCTACCGCAGTTATATCAAGCTCATTACTGCGCTGCTTACACATTAGTGCTAGTAAGCCGGTGCCGGTGCCTATATCAAGTAATGACTTTGCGCCGCTTAAATTAGCCCATGCACCAAGCAAAATGCCATCGGTAGAAACTTTCATTGCACAGTGGTCGTGTTCAACTTTAAATTGTTTAAATACAAAACCAGACATTTTTTCACCTTTTCATTCACCAAGCGCAGCATAGCGCGTATAATCAGGGTAATTGTCCCTTATTTTAGACACTCTATGCAATTTTCTGAATTTGATCTTGATAACAAGCTACTCGATGCCATTAATAAAATGGGCTACGAGACGCCAACCAGCATTCAACAACAAGCTATTCCTGAAGCACTACAGGGGCGCGACATTTTAGCATCTGCGCCTACTGGTACAGGTAAAACAGCGGCATTTTTAATTCCGGCTATTCAGTACTTACTGGATTTCCCACGTCGTGACCCTGGTTTTGCGCGCGTACTCGTTATGACCCCAACTCGTGAGTTGGCTTATCAAATTCATGAACAATGTGAACTGCTAGCTAAGCGCACACACCTAAAAATTGGTGTAGTAACAGGCGGTATTAACTACGGCACGCATAAAGAAATTTTTGAAAAAAATAACGATATTTTAATCGCCACACCAGGTCGATTAATGGAATACCTAGAAACCGAAAACTTTCATGCTGAACACGTAGAAATGCTTATTATCGATGAAGCAGATCGCATGTTAGATATGGGTTTCAAAAAAGAAATGAGCCGTATTTGTGACGAAGCTAAAAATCGTCGCCAATGTTTTTTATTCTCAGCAACACTTGAAGGTGACAGCGTAGAAAGGTTTGCTGAAAAAACATTAAACGACCCAGCTCTATTAGAAGCCGAATCGTCACGTAAAGAAAAGGCTAAAATTCACCAATGGGTACATTTAGCCGACGATTATCATCACAAACTTGAATTATTAGTTAATACGCTAAAAAATCCTGACGTAACTAAAGCGATTGTGTTTGTTAAAACTCGCGAACGCTTAGAAACATTGATTGGCGAACTTACAACTAATGATGTAAAAGCAGCGTGGTTACGCGGCGAAATGCCACAAGACAAACGTATGAAAGCCATGGAAAACTTCCACAGTGGCAAAACAAGCATATTAGTTGCTACCGACGTAGCTGCACGTGGTATTGACGTATCTGACATCAGCCACGTTATTAACTTTGATATGCCGCGTACTGCCGACGTATATGTACACCGTATTGGTCGTACTGGCCGTGCTGGTAAAAAAGGGATAGCAATATCGCTAGTTGAAGCACACGATATTGGTATTTTATATAAAGTAGAGCGCTACGTTGAACAAAAATTAAAACGCCGTGTAATTAGAGGTGTCGAGCCACAGCATAAAGAAGCGAAGCCACCAGCTAAAAAGCGTAAAGATCCAGTAAAAATGAAAGCCAAGAAAAAGGCTAAGGTTAAAAAGAAAAAGTAACCTAAAACATTTTTATACTAAGCCGGCTTTTGTCGGCTTTTTAATGCAAGCTTTATAGCTCTGTCACTTGTACCTGTTACATATGTAACCCAAGCATGTAACTCATACTCATTTAAATGTAATTTTTGCCCACCTGAATTTCCACTTAATAAAATCCCCTTATATTTCATGGCGTTAATATTGGCACCGAAATTGTAACTACAATAATAACCTAGCCGATGGAATTTCCATTTTGTGGCTGCACTATTCACCGTAATGTAAGGATTAAGTTATGAACCGCTTCAAGTTAACTATCGCTTTAGTATCATTTTGTTGTTTATTTTTATTAGCTTGCGCTACAAAGGTAAGTGCAGCAACCAACATGGCCGTAGTAAGCAGTGTAGCCACTCAACCTAACTTACAACAAGCTATCACCAACACCCTACGAACTAATCCTAACCTAGCGTTAAGTGATATTCGTGTGCAGGTAAAAAATGGTGAAGTAGATTTATATGGTGAAGCACAAACTGGTTTTCAGCGCGCACTAGCTCAAAAGTTTTTAGAAAATATGGATGGCGTAAAAATCATTCGTAACAAAATTAGCGTTATTTAACATGTTAGAATAAAACATAATTATGTTGGAAGTTTGTAATTTACGAGCTCATCGGTTGCAGAGTGTCTCACCAACTCTAATATTTACTTATGCGCGTGCACTATTTGGCACGCGCTTATTTACGTCTTTTATGGTACGTCCCTGTAACATCCTACCGTAGTTATATCTGTATGATTAGCGTCATTAAATCAAAGATTTCTAAATTAATAGAGTAAGTTAAAGACTAAACTTTTGGGCCTCATCATTTAAACCGTTTGCCATCCTAGACAATTCGCTACTTGATTGTGCAATATCCCTAACTGCCTGCTCGGTCTCTGATATACCCATATTTATGACACCTATATTTCGTGATATTTCATCGATGGTGGTTGCCTGCTGTTCAGAGGCGGTTGCAATTTGAACAACCATATCAAATATTTCATCTACTGCTTTGCCTACATTACTATTGATTAAGTTTGCTTTCTTAGCTATTTCCTGAACTTGAGTTGTTTGTCCTACATTGTCTGTCATTGCTTGAACAGCTGCGTTACTGGCACTAACAACAGCTTCAATGATCACTTCAACCTCCATTGTAGACTCTTGCGTAGACTTAGCTAAGCTTCGTACTTCATCAGCAACAACAGCAAAACCACGCCCTTGTTCACCAGCTCTAGCTGCTTCAATTGCTGCGTTCAAAGCAAGTAAATTAGTCTGATCAGCTATCTTTTTAATAACGCCTAATACATTCACTATTTTTTCTGAATTATGCTTCAACTCCGTCACTTCATGTGCTGATTTTTTTGTAGCTTCTCCAAGAGAAACAAGTGCGTTGTAAGTACTATCATTATTTTCAGAGCCTTCTCGAGCCATTCTTTGAATATTTTCACATAATAATGATGCACTAGCAGTTGTACTCGCTATCTCTTTTACTGTTTCAGTCATTTCGGTAGTGGCGGCTGCAACTTGTATAGTTTGTGCTTGCTGCTCGGTAACTGCTAAGCTAGTTTGCTCAGTAACTGAGGCAAGCTCTGTTGCTGTACTGCCTTGCTGAACTGCAACGTTAGATAATTCACCAATCATTTTTCTGAGATTTTCTAACATGGTATGCAATGCAACTTGTAGCATGCCTACCTCATCGTGTGAATTAACTTCGATATTACTGCTAAGATCTCCTGCCGCCACTTTTTTAGCAAAAGTGGAAGCTACAATTATTGGAGTCGCTATTTTTCGAGAAAAGAAAACACCAATAAATACAACAACAATTGCAGCTACTATTATAGAAATCACACTAAAAAGCACAGTCTGATGGACTGGTGCAAATGCTTCTGATTAGTCAATTTCACTTAATATAATCCAGCTAAAATCTCCAATCTTTATACTATCGAAGGCAGAAAGTACGTTATTTCCATTATAATCTTTTATTATTTTAGTACCATGTTGAGCATTTAAAGCTAAATTTACAGCCTCTGTATCAGCACCATTATTTGTTACAGTTCCTGCAAAACTTGCTTTGAGTGAATGTCCTTCTGGGTCAAGATATGAATCAGAACGCATTAGCTTATCTTCTCCAACTAGGTAACTCTCACCAGTTTCTCCCATCCCTTCGCGAACACCCATTATTTGATTAGTCCCTTTGCTCGAAAGCTGTAAAGCAACTATTGTATCGCTACCATCAACAGGTATAGCAATAAACGCAGCGGGTTCTCCATTACTTGGTGCATACGGTTTGTAATCAGCAATACTAAAACTTTTAGATTGTTTAACCTCTTTAATTAAATCTCCTAAATTTGAACTCGCATATTTCCCTTTTAATATGTTTGTTTGATAATCAGATTCTCTAGCTTGAGTGTAATAAATAAGCCCATTGTTATTAATTAAAAACACATCGTAATAGTCATACTTCTGTATATATTCTGTAAAAAAGCGATCATAGTTGTCTTCCTCAAGCTGCGGAACAATTAAAGCCAAAAGCTCAATATCTGCCCTTTTTTGATTAAAATAATTTTCGATCTGAGTTTTTTTTATTTGATTAATCGCCTCAAGCGACTGAGATATATTGTATTCGACGCGTGATTTTGATTGTAATGTAGAGATTGTAGTAATTATGAGGGCGGGTATTATCCCTACGAGTAGGAAAATTAATGTTAGCTTAGTTTTTAAACTCCAATGACTCGTTTGAAAAGCTGAACTTTCTTGCTTGGCATTTGTATTTACTAAATAAAGAGCAGTTAAGTTAAATCTAGCCTACCAAAAGCTAAAAATGAATTTATTTATTCAAAAAACCCGAATTTACAGGGGGAAACAAACAAAACAGGAACATAAACCACTAAAATGCATTTATTATCCAAACACCTCGTTGTTTATGTATTTATAATGGTTACAAGTTTATTTATTGCGCTATTATGGGAAAATGATAATTTATACTTATATGAAGGGACTTAACTTTAAAATTAGAAATATCCTTTATTTTATAAAATGTCTAAAAAGCGCGTTTTACTCTGTAAAAACGCGCTGTTGGTAAGTAACTATTTCCCAATGCTTTTGCCTAATGAGCTTTAACTAAATTACTCACTTTGGTTAGAGTCAGTCCCCTCACCACTGTCTTTATTTGATGACTGCTGGCTTATTTTGTCGCTTATCATAGCATCGAGTTTTTCGCCGCCTTTAATACCAAAATCTAAAGTACGAATTGGGAATGGAATACTAATATCAGCTTCATCAAGTGCCTGCTTAACGGCAACAACACCTTTATGGCGTACTGTCATAAAGTCTGGCTCACCTGGGTATTTAATCCAAAACCATACCAGTAAGTTAATGCTGCTGTCACCAAAACCTTCGGCGTATACTGCGGTTTCATCTTTGCGTATTACAAAGTCAAATTCGTTAATTTTATCGACTATAACGTCTTTTGCTTTTTCTATGTCGTCGCCGTACGAAATACCTACGGGTACTTCTATGCGTCTAACACCTAGCGTGGTGTAATTTTTTAGTACGTTTCTAAATAATACTTTGTTTGGAACCAGTATTAACTGCCCATAAAAGCTCTCTATTAGCGTGTTACGTAGGTTTATAGAATGTATTGAACCAAACACATCATCGGTTTCTATTACGTCACCTGTTTTAAATGGCTTACGTACACCCATTGCTATACCTGCAATTAGGTTTTCGGTCATGTCTTGAAACGCAAAACCAATGGCTAAACCCACAATACCTGCACCAGCAAGTAGCGAGGTAACAGTGCCTTTTAGCCCAACAAAATCGAGCGCTATAAATAAACCTATACACAACACAATAACTTTAAAAATTGACGCCATTAAGTCGGCAATTTGTGTTGAGTCGAGTGAGCGGCGTAATATGTTTTTCATCAGCTTGCCAGCAAAGCGCGCCAATATTGAAAACACAATTGCGATCAGTATCGCAACTATAAAATTAGGGATATGGCTTATTACAACATCAAACCACCCTCCGAGCTTTTCTTCTATTAGTTTTTCTGCTTCGCCAACTGACGGAATACTGATCATTTTATTTGCACCTATTTAATTAGTGTTCTCATTAATATTAGATGAGATTGCAAATATAACGCCAACATCAAAAAAGCCATGCAATGCATGGCTTTTAAATTTTTTATTTAAGCTTATAAACCTAACTTTGTTCGTCGCGCATAAATACCGGCTCAAGCTCTTTAACTGTTGCCTCTGGGCTAAAGTAATAACCTGCTACCGTAAACTCTTTAAGTTGGCTTAACTGCGTTACTTTATTTTCGATAATGTAGCGCGCCATCATGCCGCGTGCTTTTTTAGCGTAAAAGCTAATTACTTTGTATTGACCGTTTTTACAGTCTTTAAAGTGTGGGGTAATAATTTGTGCATTAAGCACTTTTTTATCTACCGCTTTAAAATATTCGTTTGAAGCAAGGTTAACTAAATATTGTGCATCTTGCGCTTTTAATACCTCGTTTAGTTCGTTCGCTATTACGCTGTCCCAAAACTCGTATAAGTTTTTGCCTCGCGAGTTTTCAAGCTTGGTGCCCATTTCAAGACGGTAAGCTTGCATTAAATCAAGTGGTTTTAATAAGCCGTATAAACCCGAAAGGATACGTAAGTGGTTTTGTGCGTAATCAAGCTCGCTAGCTTTAAGCGTACTTGCATCTAAACCGCCATATACATCGCCATTAAAGGCAAGTGCGGCTTGTTTAGCATTACTTTGTGTAAACGGCTGTGCCCACTCACTAAAGCGTGCTGCGTTAAGCCCAGATAGCTTGTCGCTAATTTTCATTAAACTGCCAATTTGCGCTGGTGTTAGTTCACGGCATACTTTCATGAGCTCTTCGCTGTGCTCTAGTAATTCAGGCTGAGTAAACTTGTCTGTTGCGGGTGGCGTTTCGTAATCAAGATTTTTTGCAGGTGAAATAACAGTGATCATAGTTAGCTATTGACTTGTAATTTATTTAGTGTCAATTTCAACATTAAATGAAACGAAAAGCACGTTTTGTTTAAATAAATCCTCTCTTAATAACCCATGCATTGCCGTTTTTTTATTGATCAGGACATAAGACCTATCAAGCATTGTCACACTGTTGCAGTATGGATTGTATATATTAAGAGTGATTAGATTTTTCTTTTAACTTGCTTGGAATGAGGAAAGCAAATGACTTCAGCTCTACAAAGGCTAAAACAACATTCATCTATTGTGGCCGATACTGGTGATATTGAAGCTATTAAAAAGCATCAACCAGAAGATGCAACTACAAACCCATCGCTTTTATTAAAAGCGAGCGAGATTGAAGCATATAAGCCTTACCTAGATAAAGCTTGGAGCTACGCAAAAGAAACCGAGCAAGAGCCTGCTAAACAACTTGAACTAGCATGTGATTACTTTGCCGTATTACTTGGTAAAGAAATTAGCGCTATTGTACCTGGTTATATTTCTACTGAAGTAGATGCACGCCTTTCGTTTAATACGCAAGCTACAATTGATAAAGCACATACCCTACTTAGCCTTTACGAAAAAGAAGGTGTAAGCAAAGACAAAATATTAATTAAAGTAGCGTCTACGTGGGAAGGTATTAAAGCCGCTGAGCAGCTAGAAAAAGAAGGCACTAAATGTAACCTTACTTTATTATTTAGCGATGCCCAAGCCCGTGCTTGTGCCGATGCAAACGTATTTCTAATTTCGCCATTTGTTGGTCGTATTTTAGATTGGCACGTTGCTAACGGTATGGAAAAACCAACCGATCCGCTACAAGATCCAGGTGTTCAGTCTGTACGCAGCATTTTTGAATTTTACAAACGCCATGACTACAAAACAGTTGTGATGGGTGCAAGTTTCCGTAATACAGGCGAAATTATTGCACTTACAGGTTGTGACAAGCTAACTATTAGCCCTAATCTTTTAGAAGATTTAGGCAACCTTGAAGGCGCACAAGAATATTTGCTTGAAAGCGATGTTCCACAAGAGCCAAAGCCAGAGCCACTTACAGAAGCGCAGTTCCGTTGGTTACATAACCAAGATGCTATGGCTACTGAAAAACTAGCTGAAGGTATTCGCTCTTTTGCTGATGCACAAGAACAACTAGAGGCGCGCTTTAAAGCAATGTAATTTGCTATAATCGTGTTTTAAAAACGTCGCAATAGCGGCGTTTTTTTATGCCTAAAATACGCTACCCCTCTATATAATCTTCATATCGACTTCATATAATCTTCGTATAAACCTTCATCAATTAATCACACTTATGTAACATAACTGTCACTTTTTTATTCTATTTTAACTAGGCCTGTGGTATAGGTATTCTTGAGGTCAATAAAATCAATAGGAGAAGTTCATGGATAGCCTAAACGATATATTAGAGATATTAGAAGGACCAGATACAACAAGGAAAACCTCTCAGAAAAATAAAAAAAGAAAATGGCGTGAAATAGAAGCAATAAAAGACAAACAGCGCCTACGTAAAGAACTACAAGAACTAGACTACTTTACAGACAGTATTGCAATTGAAGAGCTCGACTTTTAATTCAATACGCCCCAACTAAACAAAAAGGCTTCCGATATATGGAAGCCTTTTTTAATGCGCTGAAAAGAGCTGCATGAGATAAATTTATTATTCAGAGCTCAGGTTATTTACACCTGCCAGTTAATCGGTTTTTCACCTTGGGCTTGTAATAGCTCATTCGTTTTTGAAAAATGCTGACAGCCAAAAAAGCCTCTATGCGCCGAAAGCGGTGATGGGTGCGGCCCTTTTAAAACATGATGGCGAGCGCTATCTATGCCTTTACCTTTTTTTTGTGCATGTGCACCCCATAAAATAAATACCACACCTTCGCGGTATTTATTAATATGCGCTATTACATTATCGGTAAATTGCTCCCACCCTAAATGCTTATGAGAATGCGCTTGCCCTTGCTCAACGGTCAATACTGTATTGAGTAAAAACACGCCCTGATCTGCCCAGCTTTGCAGGTACCCATGTTCAGGAACAGCAAAACCGCTGATATCGGTAGCTAACTCTTTGTACATATTTTTAAGCGACGGCGGCAGCTTTTTTACATCAGGCAATACCGAAAAACACAAGCCATGCGCTTGCCCTTCTCCGTGGTATGGGTCTTGTCCTAAAATTACAACGCGGATGTCATTTAGTGCTGTGGCATCAAAAGCACTAAATACTTGAGGTTCAGGCGGATAAACAGCAACACCTTCATTGCGGCGATTAGCCACAGTCTCTAACGTTTGCTGCATGTAAGGTTGCTGTAATTCACTTTCTAAAAATGTAGCCCAATCGCTCATTGTGTACTCTTAATCTGTTTACGTGATGCGTCTATTTTATCACACATATCCGCGAGTCCATCTAGCATGCGCGGAGTAAAACGATGTAATAAATCGGCATTTACGCTAATAAATTGATCGTTTTTAACGGCTGGCACTTCTGGCCACTTTTGCCAATTAACAACCGGCTGTGATGTTTTTGATTTTTCATCAGGGATAATAATAACTTGTGGCTTAGTAACAATGACATTTTCGATACTAATTTGCGGGTAATCTGTAACGCTCTGTGCAAATACATTACTTACATGGCATGTTTCAATCAGTTGGCTTATCCACGTATTTTTACTTACTGTCATCATGGGCTCAGCCCATAACTGATAAAACCCGGTAATATTTTTTTTATCTTGCTGGCTTTTAACTATACCGTTTAGTTTTTGTGTAAATGCATTTGCCGCTTGCTGGCTTTGCTCAATATTCCCTGTAAATCCACCAAAAGTAAGTAACTCGTCGGCTACACCAGCGATTGTGGTGGGGTTACTTAAATATACTTTTATGCCCAGGCGCTCTATTTGGGCTAAATCTTCGCTTTGATTTCCGCTTTTCCACGCAATTACTAAATCAGGTTTAAGCGCCAATACTTTTTCAAGCGAGATACCGTAATAACCGCCTATGCGCTCAATACTTTGGGCCTCAGCAGGGTAGTCGGCGTAATCAACTGTGCCCACAATATTATCGCCCGCCCCTATGGCAAATAGGTTTTCGACTATATGTGGTGCAAGCGCGATTATGCGCAGCTTTTTAGAATCATTATCCTGCTCTGCAAGTGCACTGCCCGATACACTAAAAAGCAGCAGCCCAATAAAAAACGCTTTAAGCATTAGTAATCAAACCCTTCTAGCGCTTTTATGCCTGAGTCGAATGCGTGTTTTACATTACGTACTTCGCTTACTGTGTCGGCAAGGTCGGTTAAAGTACGATGCGCTGCACGCCCTGTAATAATAACTGACTGCATTGGTGGGCGGTTATTAAGCGCTGTTACCACTTCATCTAAATCAACGTAGCCGTAGGTCACCATATACGTAAGCTCATCGAGTAATACTAAATCAATACTGCTATCTGCAAGCATGCGTTTTGACTCTTGCCATGTTGCTTGGGCGGCTGCGGTATCGGCTTCTTTATTTTGCGTATCCCAGGTAAAACCGGTGTTCATTACAACAAACTCAACGCCTGCACCTTGTAATAAATTACGCTCGCCACATTCCCATGTACCTTTAATATATTGGCAAACGGCTGCTTTTTTACCATGCCCTACGCAGCGTGCTACAACGCCAAAACCCGAGGTTGATTTACCTTTACCATTGCCGGTAATTACCTGAAAAATACCTTTTACATCTTGTGCTGCAGCAACGCGCGCATCCACTTGTTCTTTTACTTTTTGTTGGCGCTGCTTGTGCTTATCGTTGTTTTGTTCAGTCATTATTGTGTCCTTCATAAATCGAGATAATTTGCTGTATGTTTAAATGCGTTTCGCACATGGTTGCTAATCGTTCTAACTGCTGCTCGCGATGAGTGGCAATACTAATTGGGTTAATTGAGGCGCTTGGTTTTACCCATTTTAAAATTTGCGATGTAGCATCGGCTTCATCAAATAAACCATGTAAATAGGTGCCTGCAATGGCGTTATCATCGCTAATAAAGCCATCAAACGTAAAACCATGTGGATGGCTTTCATCAAAGGTTAAAAATGGCTTATTAAGCGCTGCACCTTGGCTAATCCCTGCATGTATTTCGTAACCACTACAGGGTGTTTGTTGGTTATTTAAAAGCAGTGTAGCGGTTATTTTAGTTAATACTTTTTGTGCCGTCAGCGTGGTTTCAAAGTCGCATAGAGCAAGCCCATTCACTTGTTTTAATGACGACTCAATACCATCTGGATCGTTGATTGTATTGCCCAGCATTTGCATGCCGCCACAAATGCCAAGTACTTTGCCACCATAGCGTAAGTGGCGCTTAATTTGAGTGTCCCAGCCTTCATTTTTCAAAAAATTTAAATCGCCCAGCACATTTTTACTGCCTGGGAGAATTATCAGATCAACGTCTGGGATCGTTTGCGTATGGCGCACGTAATTTATATTAATGTTTGGGTGCAAACGCAGTGCATCAAAATCGGTGTGGTTACTAATGTGGGGAACAAGTAGCACTGCAATATTAATTGTGGCGTTGGTTACATTATTATCAATTGCGACGGCGTCTTCGGCATCAAGCGCAAGATCGTGCAAATAAGGTAATACGCCAAGTACGGGTTTGTTTGTGTATTCTTCAAGCCAATCAAGCCCGCCTTGCAGCAAACCTATATCGCCTCTAAAGCGGTTTATAACAAAGCCTTTTACGCGCGCCTGTTCTGACTCGCTTAGTAGCGCTAATGTACCTACCAAATGTGCAAACACACCGCCTTTATCTATATCGGCAATAATAATGACAGGGCAATCTACCTCTTCGGCGTAACCCATATTGGCAATATCGTTTTCACGCAGGTTTATTTCAGCAGGACTCCCCGCTCCTTCAACAAGGAGTAAATCAAAACGTTTAGCTAAGCGGTTATGTGAGGTAATTACTGCATCCATCGCCACTTTTTTATAGTCGTGATATTTGCCCGCTTCCATATTGCTAATGGCTTTTCCGTGAATAATCACTTGTGCGCCCGTATCGCTATTAGGTTTAAGTAAAATAGGATTAAAGTCTATTTCGGGCTCTACTTTAGCCGCTATTGCTTGCAAAGCTTGCGCACGACCAATTTCGCCGCCATCTTTTGTTACTGCGCTATTAAGTGCCATATTTTGTGGTTTAAAAGGCGCAACCTTTACCCCTAGCTTAGCAAATACCCTGCAAAGGGCTGCAACTAGGGTACTTTTACCTGCGTCGGAAGTAGTGCCTTGCACCATTAAGGTTTTCATGGAATTACACCCTTCGCTTTCTAAAAAACAATAAACTCAAAAAGAACACGCTACCAATAGCTGCAGTAATAACACCTACGGGCAGTTCTTGGTTTTTCAGCAATGAGCGCGAAAGTACATCAACCCACACCATAAATGTACCGCCCACCAAGCTGGTTACCAGTAAGCCAGCGATGGTGCCTTGGGATATAAAAAAGCGCACAATATGCGGTACCATTAATCCTACAAACCCAATACCACCACACATAGCCACCAGCACAGCGGTAATTAATGAGCTTAAAACTAGCATAAGTATTCTAAAGCGCTGGACCCTGACACCTAATGTAATTGCGCTTTCATCGCCAAGTAACATGGCATTGAGTTGTCTTCTAAAGCTCAGCATTACAAACGTACACAATGTAATTACCAATAAAGGCAACCAAAGCGTAGCCCACTGCGCACGAGCAAAGCTGCCCAGTGTCCAAAATAAAATAGCGGCTACCGCCTGAGGGTCACTCCAATAAAGCAACAAACTGGTAAACGCACTAAATAAAAACGACAGAGCAACGCCAGCTAATAGCATTGATTCTACCTGTGCACTTTGCTGCCTACCTGCAATAAGAATTAATAAACTCATAGCGAGTAAGCTACCTAATAACGCTGCTGCCGATAACATAAAACCTGCACTAATACCTGCTAGCGCCATAAGTAACACCACGCCAAATGAGGCACCCGACGATATACCAAATAAGTAAGGGTCGGCTAGGGGGTTGCGCGTTACCGTTTGCAAAATAAGCCCCGCAATGGCTAAGCCAGAGCCTGCTAAAAAAGCGAGTAATGTGCGTGGCATTCTTAGTTCAAAAATAATACGCGTATTAAAAGAGGCATCATTTGAGAGCAAAAAACTATTAAGTACATCTTGTAGTGAGGTATCTGCTGCGCCAAAACTAAGTGCTGCAAATAAGCTAAATAAAGCAGCTGCAGCACTTATAAATAGCGCAAGTGATTGGCGAGTATTAACTGTGCTCATATTATTTGTAACCATAAAAGTAAGTGATATGAGGAATGTTATTTCCCGACTTCGATATTTGCGGGTGGTTATTTACTTGAGCGCAGACACCAAAAACCTCACCTAGAATGTTTTCGGTTAATACCTCACTTGGCGCACCTGAATGCGTAATTTCACCATTTTTAATAACCACTAGTTCATCGCACATTGCAGAGGCTAAGTTTAAATCATGAAACGATGCAAACACCGTTACACCCAACGATTTAGCAAGCTCCATCACCTGTATTTGGTATTTAACATCTAAATGGCTAGTTGGCTCGTCCATTATTAACAGTTGAGGTTGCTGAACTATGGCGCGGGCTATCAAGGCACGTTGCTTTTCACCGCCTGAGAGTGATTCAAAGCTTTGATCACTATGATCTACTAACCCAACGGTATTGATAGCTTGAATAACTTTTTGTTTATCAGTGTTAGTTACTGAGCTAAATAGCGATTTATGAGGCGTTAGCCCAAGCGCAATAACATCAAATACGCTTAAGTTAAATTGCGACGGGGTTTCTTGTAAAACAACCGCTACTTTTTTTGCGTACTCATCGCTTTTTAGCTGCCAAATATCTGTGCTGTTAAATTCTACAACGCCATTACTTGGTTTATTAAAACGATATAGACAACGCAATAAGCTCGATTTACCTGCGCCATTGGGACCAATCAAACCAACAAATTTACCTGTGGTTATTTTAAGGTTTATTTTTTTGAGAATCGTTTTATTGCCAATATCCCACGATACGTTTTTAACGTTTAGCAATGGTGTATTTAATGGCGTTTGAGTGTGCAATAGTCAGTCCTAGACGGGATTAAACTCACTAAAAATGCGATAAAAATACTAATGCACTACAAGAAAAAATGAGTAAAGCCGCTCGTTAAAAGAATTCATACCAATTGCATTAAATTAGTGATTTATTATAGCGACAAATAAATAGCTTAATAACAAGGCGGAAATTATGACATATACTTGTTCTATATGAATAATTTTTAACGAAGTTAGTAAGTTATTTAATTCGCTAGAAAGATCATGTTTTTAATAAAATTGGTATTATACCATTTGTATCTGACTTAAAGCTTTGCGCTAATTACAGTTGCGGGAACAGTCGAGGACTCGCACCTCATTCCAAATGAAGCTCTATTATGGGCGGCTAAGTAAATAATTTAAAGCAAAAAAAAACCGCACTCAAAAGAGCGCGGTTAAAAAGGGAGTGTTTTAACTAATTTAGCGAATAGTTAAAACTTGTATTCCATACCTAAGCCTACGTAGTCTTGGTCAACGTTGTTGTCCATGTCGAAGCTTGAGTAAAAGCCAAATACTTTAATGTTTTTATTTAATTTGTGATCAAGACCAACTGATATTGCTGACTTATCGTCGCTGTCGTCAAAGTCCATGTCTTGGTATTGTACTTTAAATGTGTTGTTACCCATGCTGTAAGCTGCATTTAATAGATAACCATCCGCTTCTGCGCTGCCGTCAACTTTTTCTTGTGTTTGGTACATTGCACCTAACTTAAAGTTTTCAACTTTACCTTGGATTGACGCGCGTACTACATCGTAGCCATTTACTTCACTATCGGCTGCAATAGAGGCGTATACCGCGCTCTTTTTAAGTGCCACGTCACCGTAGGTCACTGCCATTGAGTAACCGTTATCAGCGTCTACATCATCTTCAGCTACAAAAGTAGCAAGTACTTTAAAGCCTTCGTATGAGTTTGATGAATAACTAACTGTATTTCCTAAGCGGTTTTCACCTTTAAATACATTTTTAATGTCGCCTTCAAGGTCGTTAAATAAATCCAACTTGCCTTGAGATTGCTTAAGCGCAGTATCGTTACGACCAATAACCACTTGGCCAAACGCACCTTTTAAACCAACGTATTGGTTACGCGCAGAAATGTTATCGTCGTTATCGTCGTTATCGCCTTTTGAATCAGCATCAGACACATCAACTTGAAACTCAAACTTATATACCGCTTCTAAACTATCATTTATTTTTTCAGAACCTTTAACACCAAGACGAGATGCATTACTTTTTATCTCAGTAAAAGACCCTTCGCCATCATCTGATGATTGCACTGTTACATTCGCTTTACCGTAAATGTCTACGTCGGCAAGTGCATTAAAAGATAAACCACTTAATAGTGCTAAGCATAAGCTCGATTTTACAAATTTCATGTTATTTCCTTGGATAATCACAAAAGACTAATTTTTAAAACTGCTGCATTTTGTCACCGCTAAATGACAGTAATATTACAATGGAAATATTAATGTCTTTTTTTGTTAATAAAAATGCATTAAATTTGAAATCAAAATAACATGAAAGCCTAATAAACGGCCGAACTTACTTACTTTTCTTTAATGACAAGCTTGGCGTCATTTGCGATAGTAAATTAACTAAGGTTTCTATTAACTCTTTTTGCTCGTTGTCTCTGTGATACGCTATAAACACGTCTCGCGAGGTATTTTCTACATCTTTAACATGAAACAGTTCACCTTTTTCTAAATGCCCTTCTACCAATACTTGAGGTATAAATGCACTGCCGCCACATTGCAGTATTAAATCAAGTGCAATACGTCCTGTGCTAGTTCTAAAGTAAGGTGGCGTTTTTCCTGTAAACTGGCGTGCATGCCAAAGAGAAAAAGTAGTTCCCCAATCAACATATACATACTGATTATCAAAAAAGTTTTCGTTGGTTGCTGTGTCATATCCGCTTACAGGAATGATTGGCAACTCACAAATTCGCTCTACTACTAACTCGTCTACTTTTGGTGGATCAAACAATATTGCCAAATCAAGCGTGCGCTCTAATAATAGTCGAGTGCTTTCTTGTTGTGCTTTAACTTCTGCAACCAACGACACGCCCGGCATCGCCGATACAATATTTGTTATACCAAACTGTAAAAAAGCATCCCAAATATTAGGCGTTCCTGCTAAGCTAATTTGCTTATGCATATTATCGGCAAGCGCAACATCTACTTTGGCGCGCTGCATACCTGTAATAATCATTTGCGCGTGCGGTAATAAGCGCTCGCCAGGTGCTGTAAGTTGAATGTTATTACGCTGGCGAATAAACAAATTAACACCAAGCCCTTGCTCTAATTGGCGAATTCTAAAGCTCACTGCAGACTGCGTAATATAAAGGTTTTCGGCCGCTTTACCAAAGTGACGCGTACGCACTACCTCAACGAATGTTTTTAATAAATCGATATCCAATTTTTTATCCTCACGATAAAAATAATTTGTTTAATAAATTGCCAAACTTGCATCATACTCCATCTAATTACTAAGGTATGAGGATAAAGCTATGAGCAATAACATTTCATTACTACGCCAAGCATTTGTTAGCCAACGTCAATTTTATGATGATCAAAACTTTCCACGAGGCTTTAGCCGCAGCGGAAACTTCACCTTATTAGAAGCCAGCATACTTGAACAACACGGAGTTGTTTTAAAAGGCTTATACAGTAAAACAATTGAGCCGCAAAACGAACACCAAGAACAGTTTGTAGCAGTCGTAACTGGCTCACAAGAACCTACTAACCCAATCGAACGAGCTTGGGTAAAATACTTAAAGCTAACGACCTGTAAAACTAAATTTCATACTTTATTTGGCCGTTCAAAAATGTCAGGGCCAGCACCAATTAGCCAAGAGTATTATTCAGAAGCGGATAACCTGTAAGTACTTAAGTTATTTGCTTTTTTGCGTTTTAACAGTTACAACTTGTATAAGCAAATATTTTTGCAAAATATAAACAAGGTGTTACGTGACGCGAAAAATACTAATAGTTGAAGATACACCTGCAATGGCGCGAGTGCAAAAGCACATCGCGCTTAAAGCAGGTTATGAAGTTGATATAGCTGAGTCATTAGCACAAACAAAAGAGCTTATAAGTAAAAATAGCTACTTTTGTGCTGTAGTCGACTTTATATTACCTGATGCCCCATCTGGTGAAGCAGTACCGTGTACTGTTAAGGCTGACATTCCAACTATTGTAATGACGGGTAATATTGATAAACAAACCCGCGATACAGTCGAAAAATATCCAATCATTGATTACATCATTAAAGAAAACAAACAAGCGTATCAATACCTCGAAAGACAATTACTTAGATTAACTCGCAACGAAAATGTAAAAGTGCTTGTTGTTGATGATTCTGCATCTACACGTACTTACATTTGCAGCTTGCTTGCACGTCATAAATATCAAATTCTACAAGCCGAAGACGGTATAGAAGCACTAGCCGCGCTTGAAGCCTCACCTGATATATCTGTAATTATTACTGATAACGAAATGCCAAACATGAATGGTGATGAACTATGCACTGAAATTCGTCGTTTATATGACAACGATGAAAAAGTGATTATTGGTGTTTCTGCCGCAGACTCGTCTGATTTATCAACGTTGTTTTTAAAAAATGGTGCAAACGACTACCTTCGTAAACCTTTTTATAATGAAGAGTTTTATTGTCGTCTAAGCCAAAACGTCGATATGTTAGAGCTCATGGCCACAATAAAACGGCAAGCTAACACTGATTATTTAACTAATTTACCTAATCGCCGTTACTTTTTTGAAGAAACCAATAAGTCACTTAAAAAGATTAAAAGTAAGCAAGGTTCAGGATCCTTAGCAATGCTTGATATTGATCATTTTAAAGTGATTAATGACACACACGGACATGATGTAGGCGACGAAGTATTAAAAGGGCTTTCTATTTGCTTTAGTAAATATTTTAAAAAGTATTTAGTAGCGCGTTTAGGTGGTGAAGAATTCGCAGTGTACTTTGCCGACACTGATAAACAAGAAGCACTAAAAAGGCTTGAAGGTTTTAGGTATTTTATAGAAATGAATAGCCAAGAATTTAGTAAAGCTAAAATTAAATTTACTATCTCTATTGGCTTCTCAAACGGGCCTGTTTATCAAATTGATGAACTATTAAAACAGGCCGATTTAAAACTTTACGATGCTAAAGAATCTGGTCGTAATAAAGTAGTTAGTTAACCATTTTATTAGTTAATTATACTTCTGCGGCTGTAATCGCCGCTTTTTTACGTTTACGTGATTGATGATAAGAATCCCAACTAAAAATAGCTAATGCACTCCAAATACATGCAAACGTTACTACACGCTCCGCATCAAAAATTTCACCGTAAAACACCACTGCCAATATAAACATTAGGCTTGGTCCAATGTACTGAAAAAAACCAAGTGTAGTGTATTGTAAGCGCTTAGCTGCACCGGTAAAACACAGCAGGGGTAATGTAGTTACAATACCGGCACTAATCAGTAATGCATTTGTATGCCAATCGTTGGCTGGGAGGCTTGATGTTGCTGTAGGCACCATTAACCACCAATAGATGAGTGCAACAGGCAGTAATATAAGTGCTTCAAGTAAAATACCAGGCAGAGCTTCAACAGGTAACTTTTTACGTATTAAACCATAAAGCGCAAACGATATAGCCAATGAAAATGCAACTACCGGAAACGAGCCAAAACTAATTAGCTGCAGTACAACACCACTAAAGGCAAGTGCTACTGCTACGCCTTGAAACTTACGCAGGCGTTCACCTAAAAAGAGCATTCCCAGCAATACATTTAAAAGAGGGTTTATGTAATAGCCCAAACTCGCATCAAGCATATGGTTATTATTTATAGCCCATATAAATAAACCCCAGTTAAACCCAAGCAGTGCAGAGGTAATGACAAGCATAAGCAAAAGCTTAGGCTGAACAATGATGCGTTTTACTTTGTCCCAATACTTTAAAATACTTACTACCAGTACTAAAAATACAACCGACCAAACAACCCGATGCATTAAAATTTCAAAGGCAGTAACATGCTGAATTAACTTAAAGTATATTGGCGCAAGACCCCACATAAAAAAAGCAAGACAAGCAAAAATAGCACCTTTACGCTGCTCGGTATCAATCGACATAATAAACACTTAGTGATTTAAAAGGCCGCTAGTTTACTTGCCACGCGCGTTTTATCCAACTAAATACGTACCGGTTCCAAAAGCAATTTGAACAGACTGTTCGTTATGTAATTCCATTCTGCATACACATACTTTATTACCTGAACGAATAAGTGTTGCGCTGGCAGTAAAGCTCTCTCCTTTACCAGGGCGCAAATAATCAGTACGTAAGTCGATAGTCCCAAGCGTGGCTAATTTTGTTTGCACACTTGTGATATCTAAATCGGTGAGTTTATCAATTACACTTGCTGCAGCGAGCATACCGCCTACATTATCAAGTACGGCTGAAATAACACCACCATGGAGTATTTTTTGCGCAGGATTACCAATTAGTACATCCTGCCACGGGAACGTAATTTTGGCCTGTTCAGGGCTTAACGACTCAACCGATATTTGTAAAAACTGGTTAAACGGCATGCCATTTACAAATAACGCGCCCACTTGTTCAATTAACATTTCTTTATTCATTATTATTCTCTATGTCAAAACAGGTAAGATGAGTAAAACATACATAGTGTAAAACTACGAGACTCCACTTAAATAATTTATCAAGTAACTCAGCTAAAGACATCTCACTAAAAAACCACTAAAATACCCGCCAATGAATACATCAACTCCACCTTCTAGCACCCTTGTGCGTAAACCCGAAACTGTCCTCAAACAAGTGTTTGGCTACAGTGAATTTCGCGACGGTCAAAAAGCAGTTATTGATGCCGCTATTAACGGTCAAGACTCGCTTGTATTGCTTCCTACTGGCGGCGGAAAATCGGTGTGCTACCAAATCCCTGCTTTAGTACTCGAAGGCGTAACCATTGTTATATCTCCGCTTATATCGCTAATGCAAGATCAGGTAACGCAACTGCAAGCTCTTGGGGTAAAAGCCGCTTACGTTAATAACAGCTTAGCACGAGAAGAACAGCAATTGGTGTATCAACAGCTTCATCAGGGGCAAATTAAGCTCTTATATGTGGCGCCTGAAAAAGTATTACAACACGAATTTTTAGAGCGTTTATCGCATTTAAATGTGAGTTTATTTGCTATTGACGAAGCGCACTGTGTGTCGCATTGGGGTCATGACTTTAGACCTCATTACTTTCGCTTAAACGAATTAAAGCAACGTTTTGCACATGTCCCAATGATGGCATTAACCGCCACCGCCGATAAAGCCACACGGTTTGATATAGTTGAGCAATTAAAACTACAACAGCCTTATATTCATACTGGCAGCTTTGATCGCCCCAATATTCGTTACACCATAGAAGAAAAATTTAAACCTATGGTGCAATTGCTTCGCTACCTAAAGGAGCAAAAAAGCCAAAGCGGTATCATTTATTGCACCAGCCGTAAACGCGTAGACGACATTGCTGAAAAGCTTGCAGATGCAGGACTAAACGCTGCCGCTTATCATGCTGGTATGAGTAACGAGCAACGACAATTTGTACAAACCGGGTTTGCCCGTGACGATATACAGATAGTGGTCGCAACCGTTGCTTTTGGCATGGGCATAAACAAGCCTAATGTGCGTTTTGTACTGCATTACGATATTCCAAAAAGTATAGAGTCGTACTATCAAGAAACAGGTCGAGCTGGGCGAGATGGACTTGCCGCAGAAGCTATAATGTATTTTGATCCAGCTGATATTGGTCGCGTAAGGCGCTTTTTTGAAGACATAGACGACGAACAACGCCGCCGCGTAGAAGAACAACGCTTTAACGCAATGGCAAGCTTTGCCGAAGCGCAAACATGTCGTCGTCAAATATTACTTAACTACTTTAGTGAATATCAACGCGAACCTTGCGGCAACTGCGATATTTGCTTAAATCCGCCAAAAAGCTTTGATGGTACGTTAGTCGCCCAGCAAGCACTTTCGTGTGTGTACAGAGCGGGACAACGTTTTGGACTTGGTTATATTGTTGAATTACTTCGCGGTGCAAACACGAGCCGCATCCGCGATAATAATCATCATGAGTTAAGTACCTACGGCATAGGTAAAGATAAAAGCAGTGAGTTTTGGCTCAGTATTTTACGCCAACTTATTCATCAAGGCTTACTTAGCCAAGATATAACACAAGGTGCGTCACTTAGATTAACAGAAGCCGCTCGTGTAATTTTAAAAGGTGAATACGCACTGCAATTAGCCGAGCCACGCCTGCAAGCCAAACACGTTTATCAAGATAAGTTAGCGCAATTTAATTACGACAAAAAACTGTTTGCTCGCCTGCGCGCACTACGTAAAGAACTTGCTGATGCCGATGATGTACCACCTTATGTGGTATTTAATGATAAAACGTTAGCCGAAATGGCGCAGCTTATGCCAACAAACGACAGTGAATTTTTAAAAGTGTCGGGTGTGGGTTTTACTAAGTTAAATAAGTACGGCGGCGAATTTTTAACTGCAATTCGCAATTACCTAGCTACAAATTAAGAATGTTATGACCCAAATAGAATATGACCACGCCCATAAATACATTTTAATTACGCCAGTCGAGCCTCCACACGATGAGGACTTTGAACTGTGGAGCACACTCTTTTTACACTCGGACGATGTAACACTCAATGAGTATTCTGCAGGCGCCGATCGCCATCAAGTCCGCTTTACCTATAATCAGCAGACCTTTAATTTAAACTATGAGCATTACAGCCAAAGTATTTGGATTAATGCCGTAGGTCATGAAGCTGAACACTTACTCGCCGCTTTAGCATTTTATTTAAGTTAGCTTTTAATACCCCGCCCACAGGCGGTTCTAAACCAGGTTGGTTATTAACATAAGTGAATATGAGTAACAATTAATTAGTTTCAAAATCCATACCTTTTACTTACATTATAATAACAATGATGTAAGCTGATATTACGATAGTCATTTGCTACGTAGCAGTAAAGAGGTTTAATGGTGAACAAGAAATGGATAGCACAATGTTGTATTAGCTTAACGGTTTTAAGCTTTTATGTGCCTAATGCATTCGCACAACAATCTTCAACGAAAACTGATAACTGCCTTGTAGAACAGACAGATTTAAGCACAAATAAAAACTTACGCCGAGAAGTTCAAGACAAAACAACCCTCACGCACAGTAATAGTAACGCTAAAATAGCCTCAATAAAGCTCAAGCAACTTAATGTATTTAATACTGAGCTTGAAGAGGAAAATAATGCTTTATTCCGTTTTGCTAATCGCGCTCACATTCAAACAGAGCCCGATGTCATTAATAACCTTTTATTATTCTCCCCAGGTGACAAGTACGACGCTAAAAAGCTCGCAGAATCTGAGCGTTTACTTCGCAAAGAAAGCTACTTATATGATGCACAAATTAGTGCTACCGAAAACTGCGACGGCGACGTTAATGTAGAAGTGGTTACCCGTGATTTATGGACACTTTTACCTGAAGTGAACTTTAGTCGGAGCGGTGGAGAAAACAAATCGAGTATAGGTTTTAGAGAATCTAACCTGCTTGGCTGGGGTAAGCGCCTTTCTTTTTCGCGCACGACTGACAGCGATCGCAGCGGTTACTTATTTGTTTACGACGATCCTAATATTTTATCTACTCGCTACCGAGGCCGTTTAGAGTACGCCGATAACAGCGACGGCAAGCGCCATTTGCTTGAGCTAACCTATCCATTTTACGCAATTGACACCCCCTTTAGTTACGGTATTTTAAGCTATTCTGAGCAGCGCGAAGAGTCACTATATAAACGCGGCGAAGAGTTTAGCGAATTTGATCAAACTACCGATTTAAACCGTGTATTTATAGGACACTCTAAAGCGCTTAATAATAATTGGACCCAGCGACTAACGTTAGGCTATACCGACGAGCAGCATACCTTTGAAGCTATAGACACCACATTTGCACCACTTGCCGATGACAGAAGTTTAAGTTACCCCTTTATAAGCGGCCATTGGTTTGAAGATAACTACATAAAGGTACGCAATTTTGACAGTATATCTCGCACTGAAGATTTAAATTTAGGTTGGAATATTAAAAGCTTAATTGGCTATTCAGATGAGTCATTAAGTAATGACGACAGCCGCGCGGTGTATTCTTTTAACTTTAAAAAAGCCCACTTTACTAACGATAATACCTTATGGCGTTTTAGTGCTGATATTGATGGCTATTGGAATAAAGAACAGAAAAAACTCGAAAACTTTATGGCCACCAGCCAAGTACAATATTATTTAAATACCAGTGAAGACCAATCTTGGTATGTTAAAGCCCGCGTGCAATACGCAAAAAACCTGACTGCTGATCAACAACTTACTTTAGGCGGCGAAACAGGCCTGCGTGGTTACCCTATGGATTATCAACATGGCGACCGTAGCTTTTTAGTTAATCTAGAAAAACGCTATTACTGGGAGTACGACTTACTACAATTATTTAAAGTGGGTGGCGCAGCTTTTGTAGATGTAGGCAGAGCATGGTTTAACGATAAAGATAATGGCGAAAACGCACATGTATTAAAAAATATAGGCGTGGGTCTTCGTTTAGCACCAAGTCGTGCAAATTCAGGAACCATGATCCACATTGATATTGCAGCCCCAGTCGATAGCTACGACGATGTAGACTCAGTCCAGTGGCTAGTAAGCGTTAAAAACACTTTTTAAATAATACAAACACGTTAAACTAATACCAATTGCATTAAATTGTTATGAAAGTTCAGGACCTAATGTGGAAATAATAGAAGTTTTAGAATTGTTTGCATCACAATATAAGTTAGTTGTAACTATAATCGCTATTTTGGTTTTCCCTCTTCTATTAAAAATAACCAAAAAACTACTCGAAAAAGCGATTAAAGGCAAAGTAGATTTACACCGAAAATACCGTGCAGAGCTTTTACTAAAAATTATACTCGCCTTTGTAGTACTGTGTTTGGTTTTAGTATTTTGGGGTATAGAGCTGCGTGGTTTATTGGTTTTAGGCTCTTCTTTATTTGCCATGTTAGGGGTAGCGCTTTTTGCCGCTTGGTCATTATTGAGTAACCTCACCGCATTTTTACTGATGTTTATTCAAAACGATTGCCGCGTTGGTTATTGGGTACGAATTATTGATGGTGCGAATCATGTTGAAGGGCGCATTGTTGAAATGGGCTTAATGAATGTAGTACTTGAACATATTGATGGGCACCGTGTAATTTACCCTAACAATTTATTTGTGACCCGTCCTGTCATGGTTTTAAATAAAGAACCAAAGCCAACTAAACCCCCTGTTATAAAGCGTATTATTGGTCCTAAAAAAACATAGTTTAAAAAGCATCGTTGATAAAGCAATATCCACAAAAAAGCCGCAGTAAGTAATTACCTACTGCGGCTTTTTAATGCTTAGCTAAACAGAATTTAGTTTAGCTATTAGTTATTTAGTTCAGCTGTTTTAAGCTCGTCATCTAAATCATTTATTTCATCAATAAAGTTCTCTAGTTGCTGCTCTACTAAACTATTGTCATTTGCAAAGTAAGCAAGGTGGAATACCGCGTCACCTTCATTTACTAATGGCATAGTTTGCTGACCAATAACAATCCCGCCTTTGGGCGCTAAAAGTTCAAGCTCAGAGTCGCCTAATGGGCTACTAATATAAGCAAGTACTTGCCCTTTAGTCACATGCTCACCTAGTGATACTTGTGCACGCACAATGCCATCAACCTCTGCACGTATCCAACTAGTCGAACCTGCAATGATAGGATCTGGTAACTTTTTAGGACGCTTGCCACGGATCATTTTTAAATGACGCATAACATAATCAACACCCTGCACACCTGCCGCAATAGCTATAGGATCAAAACGCAGTGCTTCACCTGCTTCATAGGTTATAACCGGTATACCTAGGTTTGCAGCTTCACTTCGTAATGAGCCATTACGCAATGATGCATTTATTACCGCTGGTGTACCAAATGCTTTAGCCATATCAGCCGTTGCTTCATCTTCTAAATTAGCGCGAATTTGCGGTAAGTTAGTTCGATGAATAGCGCCAGTATGTAAATCAATAATGTGAGTACAATGTACTGCCACTTGATTAAAAAACATATAAGCCATACGCCCAGCAAGTGAGCCACGCTCAGAACCTGGGAAACTACGGTTCATATCGCGTCGGTCTGGTAAATAACGCGATTTATGAATAAAGCCAAACACATTCACAATAGGCACAGCTATTATCGTACCACGCAGTTGGCTTGGGTCTATTTTAGCAATTAACTGACGCACAACTTCTACGCCATTTAGCTCATCACCATGAATCGCTGCACACACCATAAGCACAGGACCTTCCATTACACCGTTAACCACTTCAATAGGAATATTAAGTGGTGAATGGGTATAAAGTTTAGCTGCCTCTAAGGCAAGTGTTTTACGCTCGCCTACGCCTACACTCTCTCCTAATAAGGAAAAAGGACGGTTAATTTTAACCTTTGCCACGTGTTGCTGTTCCTTTACTTGAAGCATTTTTTTCGATGAAATCAATCACCATGCCTGCAATGTCTTTACCTGTTGCTATTTCAATGCCCTCTAAACCTGGTGATGAGTTAACTTCCATCACAAGTGGTCCACGAGATGAGCGAAGTAAATCAACTCCCGCTACGTTTAAGCCCATTGATTTAGCCGCTGCTACTGCCGTTTTACGTTCTTCTGGAGTAATGCGAACTAACGTAGCGCTACCACCACGGTGAAGGTTAGAGCGGAACTCACCTTCTTGTGCTTGGCGCTTCATAGCTGCTATTACTTTATCGCCTAGTACAAAACAACGTATATCCGCGCCACCTGCTTCTTTAATGTATTCCTGAACCATAATATTAGCTTTTAAGCCCATAAATGCTTCAATAACACTTTCAGCCGCTTTGCGTGTTTCAGCAAGTACAACACCAATACCTTGTGTGCCTTCAAGTAATTTAATTACAACAGGTGCACCGCCTACCATTTCTAGTAAGTCTTTTACATCATCTGGTTTGCTCGCAAAACCTGTTACTGGCATACCAACGCCTTTGCGCGAAAGTAACTGAAGTGAGCGTAATTTATCGCGCGAACGAGAAATAGCGACTGATTCGTTTACTGGGTAAACACCCATCATTTCAAACTGACGAAGTACCGAACAGCCATAAAATGTAACCGATGCACCAATACGCGGGACGATTGCGTCAAATTCTTTTAAGTTTTCACCGCGATAGTGAATTTCTGGTTGCTCCGAGTTTATATTCATATAGCAGCGTAATGCATCAATCACCTTAACTTCGTGACCGCGTGCTTCTGCCGCCTCAATTAAGCGACGTGTTGAATATAGTTTTCTGTTGCGAGATAAAATACCGATTTTCATAGTTAAACCTTACGACCTAATAGTTGAGATAAAGCCGGGTCAACGACTATACGATTTTCCATGGCTGTACGCCCTAATAACATTCTAAACTTCATTGTTGCACGGCTTGTTAAAGTAAGCTCTATCGGCCAACTATGCTCGCCTGCATGCAATGTAGTTTCTATAAAATAGCGTAACTCTTTTTGCCCACTTGAGCTGGTTACGTACTTCATTTTTTTAACTTTTGCCTTGCAAGTGACTTGCGTTTGCTCATCATCCTGCAATGGTTGGGCCGTAAATTTAACCCATTTCTCTGAGTCAACTTCGTATTCTTCAATGTTAATTGCATGAATACATGAAGTGCGAGCGCCTGTATCAATTTTTGCTTTTACATCGTTAATACCAAGCTCAGGTAAACTTAACCACTCACGCCAACCAACTGTAATCTTTGCTGTCATAAATGTGCCCTTAATAAAAAAGTGACTTATACGCTACAGGTAAAAAAACACCAACGAAATAAATTTATCTAGTCGATTAGTAAATTAAATTGATCTTTTTAAACAACTAGTCACACAATGCACGCCTTACTGAACAGTACTTTATGCTACTTTGCTCAGCCCCGAGGCTCTGCATTTATTTAGTTGTTCAAACTTAACTTATTAAAAATAAAGGTAAGTTTAAAATAC
This sequence comes from Pseudoalteromonas sp. 5Ae-yellow, assembly GCF_014077565.1. Lineage (NCBI taxonomy): Bacteria > Pseudomonadati > Pseudomonadota > Gammaproteobacteria > Alteromonadales > Pseudoalteromonadaceae > Pseudoalteromonas > Pseudoalteromonas sp. 5Ae-yellow. The sequence continues at coordinate 2,735 of NZ_JACGWD010000014.1, read as the reverse complement.
TTAAGTAGATACACTATAGTTAACGGTATTAAAAATACACTATTATGAGAAATAATTATGATTAATGGTTTACTACATGCACTTGTACTTGATGGACAAGGCGGCGCTCGCCCTATTGAAAGCACGAATGAGCTAAATAGCTGGCAACCAAGCCAAGGGAAACTTTGGGTGCACATGGACTATAGCCAAAGTGAGGCGGTTGAGTGGCTCAAGGCACAGCCTCATTTAAACGATTACGAATTAGACTCTTTAATTGCTGATGAAACACGACCACGTATTACAGCAACAACTAATGGGCACATGTTATTTTTACGTGGTGTAAATTTAAACCCAGCACAAAGCCCTGAAGACATGGTTTCAATTCGTTTATTTATTAGTGAAAATATCCTTATTACCACCCGTAAGCGCCGTTTATTATCGGTGCAAGATACGCTTGCGTGTTTAAATGAAAACAAAGGTCCATGTAATATTTCTGAGCTAGTATGCTCCATTACACAAAAACTAACCTCTCGCATGCAAAGCGTTATTGATTCACTCGATGAAACACTCGATGAGTTTGAAGAAGAAATAGATGAACCTAGTAAAAGGTTTGATAACCAAGGTTTATCACAGTTACGCCGTCAAACAATTGCCTTAAAACGCTATTTAAAACCGCAAAAAGAAGCCCTTAGCTCAATGGTAAATAATCACTATTCCTGGCTGTTGGATGACGATAAAGCAAAACTTAATGAAACGACTAACTTACTTATTCGTTATTTAGAGGAGCTTGATAGCTCGATTGAGCGTGCGCAAATCATTCAGCAGACAATCACTAACCAAGTCTCTGAACAGTTAAACCAGCGAATGTATGTTATGTCAGTAGTAGCGGCACTTTTTTTACCGCTAGGCTTTTTAACTGGCCTGTTAGGTGTAAACGTAGGGGGTATTCCGGGTACCGAAAGCCCTTATGCATTTAGTGCTTTTGTCATATTTTTAATTGTACTTACTGGTGGTATTGGCGTGTACTTTAAAAATAAAAAATGGCTATAAATTAAAGCAATTTTAGTATGGCCACTCAATTGAGTGGCCATGATTGAGTAGCTAATTAATTAGTTTCTCGAGTATAACTAACATTCGTCATCGTTACTTTAGATTCTGTAATCCCTAAATCTTCAAAGCACTCTTTGAAAGAATCCGAATTACCCGATTCCCCACACTCATCCAATGTATCAGGGTCTTGTGATTGTAGGTAATTACCAAATTTAAAGTATGACTCTGAGTCATCTTCTACAGGTATACCAAATGAGCGACCTAGTGCGCTAACATCAACATCGCCATAATTGTTTTCAACACGTAGAGTAAACGAGCCACCACTAGTAATAGTACCAAGGGCAAATTTTTCTTCGTTACCGCTTGTATTTCGCAGACGAACATAAACGTCAAAAATGCCATTTCCAGCTACACTGTCATCAAACCCAGATTCATCTGTATCTGAAACATACACTTTAGAAATTGTCCCGGTATCGCTAGCATGGTGCTGAGAGATAATTGTTTTACCACCATCTGACATTTCAACTTTTACAGTTGCCTCAAAAACCTCATAGGTTTCGGTCATTGCAACACGTGCACTTTCTTTAACTTTATATTCATGACGCCAGCCATTCCCGTTTGGAGTGATATGACGCGCTTCTAAAGGAACAAACTCCAAAGTATCGCTATTTACTAATGGATGAGGATCATTACCTTCAAGATCAAAAATACTACCGTTGGTGATGTTACTCGCTATACCAGAGCCACTACCCGTATCACCGCCGCCAGTATCACCACCTGTGTCTCCACCGCCAGAAGAACTCCCCTTAGTTAACGAAAAGTCATCAAAACGAACATCGCTTGAACTCTTATCATGCTTAGCAAATACTTGTAGTGAACCAGTGTTAGCCGTGGTGAAAGTTTTAGATACTTTTGTCCATGAAGAAACATTGAATTTCTCACTTTTAAACAAACCATTAAGATCATTGATCCCGATTTGCCCCTTACCGAGTACATAGGCACTTAACGTGTACTGAGTATTTCGATCTACATCTACATTTTGATAAACACGCCCTGGGCTACCTTGTATTTTCAGTGATTTAGAGCCTTTATACGAATCTGAAGATAGCGCTGCAGGCTCTGTTTCATTCCAATTACTCCAGCCACCTTCAAAACCTGAATTTTCAATCGAGGCAGCGTGCACAAAAGAAGTACTTGCAGCAACTGCAGAGCAAATAAGTAACTTTTTAAATTTAACCATTATTTTTATTCCTTTAAACCTGAATAATAAGCAACCTTACAGCTTAGCTTGGCGATAAAAACCAAACCTAGATCGCATCATGTAAACAGACTTTTAAACCCAAAAAAATTGGTAACAACAAAAAAAAATTTGAAAATAAAAAACCTTTAAATTGGTATTACCAAAACGATCACCTAACCGGCAAAACAAGGCTATATTTTTTGTTACCAATATGTCAACAAGTTAATTGTTACCATGAAAACTATAAAACCGCTAAATGGATATATTTAAAATACAAAAAAACACTTTAAAAACAGAATGATAAAAACGTAGTGATTTCTATTTACACTATGTAATAATTTTTAAATTCAAGAAAATAGTAGTACCTAAAAAAAACCACTATTACCAATATTTAACGCAAAACTTAATGCCTTATGAATAAACACCGTTATTTCATGATAAAATTGTTATCAAAACAGACTGGTAT
>NZ_JACGWD010000201.1:0-263 GCF_014077565.1 Pseudoalteromonas sp. 5Ae-yellow | reverse complement strand
TATCTGTATCAAGTAACCAATGACTAAGCATAAAAATACCCTCATAATCAAAAGATGATAAGGGTATTGTGAAGCAACCAAAAGATCGGTCAACCGATCAAAAATACCTTAACTGATCGGTGTTAGCAACTAAGCGGTTTTTTTGTTTGCCCAGCGAAGCTGGCAAACCCGATAGGCTGAAAGATGCCTTATTACCCTGACTAAGGGGAAGATAATCTGAATGGCAAGGGCGTCACTGGCCAACGGTGGGGTCTGAAGGAAGC
>NZ_JACGWD010000099.1:0-12588 GCF_014077565.1 Pseudoalteromonas sp. 5Ae-yellow | reverse complement strand
TCCCTGCTTGTTGAAAACCTTGTTCAATGATTTCAGGGTCAAGAATTTCTGATAATTTTTCAAAGGTATGGTATCGGCTGCTTTCTTCAAGTGTTGCTTGCAGTGCTTGTTCTATATTCACAAAAAATCCGTAGTTAGTTTCCTAACTACGGATTTTGCATGATCGTTTGGATCGGTCAACCGGTCATATTCTTAACTGATCGGCATTATGCATCGCGCATCCTTTTATATTAATAATTAGTTATTTTAACCACTTATTAGTATTTCAACTTTCATAAAAAACCACCACCCTATATAAAACAACAGCTTACATTTCGGCCTCATTTTTGCTCTATATTGTTTATATAAATACAAACAATAAATACCAAAGGACTAAACATGAGCTCATCAACACAATTAAGCATTGCAAAACCACTTTCGCTTATTGGCGGCATTTTATTATTAAGTGGCTGTGTATTTCATATATCGCCAAGCGTTGCCTCAGTAAAACAAACAAAACAGCTATCACTGCCAAGCAATAATCTTGAATATTTAAATGTGTTAAGCGGCGCAGGTAGCCTTGAAATAAAAGGCTCAAAAACGGCCACCAGCATTAGTGTTGATGCCACTATTTACACAGCCGACATTGAAGACGAATACGAGCTAACGCTCGAGCAAGACGGTAAACAGGCAAAGCTTGTTGCCCAAAATAAAAGCCGTAATGGTATTAGCTTTTACAGTGGTCAATCTCCAAGTATTAATTTAGTGGTTACTGTGCCAAGTAATCTAAATTTAGATATTGATGATGGCTCTGGCGACATTTTTATAAATGCTATGCAAAGCAATATTAATGTAAAAGACGGCTCGGGAGACTTAACTATAAGCGGTGCTAAAAACCTAACTGTTGACGATGGCTCAGGTGAAGTAAACTTTGAAAACATCGCAGGTAATTTAGAATTAACCGACGGCTCTGGCAGTATTCATATAAACAACGTAAGTGGCAATGCAACTATTGACGATGGTTCTGGCGAAATGCACGTGAGCAACATAACCGGTTCGCTAAACGTTGAAGATGGATCGGGTGATATAGTAATAAGCCATATTAGCGGTGCAGTTAATGTTGATGATAACTCTGGCGACCTGCTTATTGAGCATATTGGTTCAAGCGTAACAATTGAAGACGGTTCGGGTGATATCCGCGTTAACCATGCAAAGGGGCTGACTATTACTGAGTCGGGCTCGGGCGATGTAAGTATCGATAATATTAGCGGTTCAGTAAAAGTAGCTGACTAACAGTATGAGCTAAAAATAACGTATTTTCAGCCACATGAATTATTGTATTTTATAAGAACCTAAGTCATTCTATTTATGCTCAAATACCTTGAGCATAAATAGAATGACTTAGGATAAACGCGTGTTAGAAATTGCTTTAATTTACTTAGCAGCAGCCATTGTAGCTGTGCCTATTGCAAAACGAGTCGGACTTGGCTCAGTATTAGGTTATTTAATTGCCGGAATACTCATTGGCCCTTATGCGCTGGGTGTTGTGGGCGATCAAACCGATGTAATGCACTTCGCTGAATTTGGCGTAGTAATGATGCTGTTTTTAGTGGGCCTTGAGCTACAACCTTCGCGTTTATGGACATTACGCCACTCTATTTTAGGGCTTGGCGGCTTACAGGTTGTGTTATCGGCAGCGGCTATATTTGCATTTTGTTATTGGTTTTTTGCCATGCATTGGCAAACCGCACTCGCCATTGGTTTAATGCTCGCGCTCTCCTCTACCGCTATTGTACTGCAAAGCCTTGAAGAAAAAGGTTGGCTAAAGCAAGAAGCCGGACAAAACGCTTTTTCGGTATTGCTGTTTCAAGACATCGCAATTATCCCTATTTTAGCCCTATTGCCACTGCTCGCATTTGCCCCGCAAACTAGCACAAAAGAAATCAGCGATTCGATTATTGCAAGCTGGCCTGTATGGCAACAAGTATGTGTATCGGTTGCGGTTATTGCCGCTATTATTGCCGGCGGTAAATATGTATCGGCGCCGTTATTTAGATACATTGCCCAAACGCACATGCGTGAAATATTTACTATTTTTGCACTGTTTTTAGTGGTCGCTATTGCACTGGTTATGCAAAGTATTGGTTTATCGCCTGCATTGGGAACTTTTTTAGCAGGCGTTGTACTTGCCGAGAGTGAATTTAGACACGAATTAGAAGCCGATATAGAACCCTTTAAAGGCTTACTTTTAGGACTGTTTTTTATAACTGTTGGCGCATCAATTAACTTTGAACTGCTATTTAACGAGTTTAGTACTGTTATTGGCTTAGTGGTTTTACTTATTGTAGTTAAAGCCTGCATTTTATTTGCCCTTGCCGTTACCTGTAAAATTAACAGTAAACAGCAGTTATTATTTGCCTTAGCGCTTGCCCAAGGGGGTGAGTTTGCCTTTGTACTTTTAAGCGTAACCACCACCTTAAGTATTTTAACGCCCGAGCAAACCAGCCTTGTTACCTTAGTTGTAGCGGTATCAATGCTAATAGCGCCGTTACTACTTATGGTTTATGAGCAAATACAAAAACGCAGCAGCAGTGCTCCGCCTGAGTTTGATAAGCCAGAGCAAATTAACACCGCTAAGCACGTAATTATTGCGGGCTACGGACGTTTTGGCCAAATTATGGGGCGTTTACTGCACGCGCAAGGCTACGAAATTACCGTACTTGATCACAGCCCTAGCCAAATAGAATTACTACGCCGTTTTGGTAACACCGTATTTTATGGCGATGCCGCACGCCAAGAACTCCTTGAAGCCGCAGGCGCGCACACCGCGCAAATGCTGGTAATTGCAATTGATAACCCCGATAAAACCATTGAGATAATTAAGCTCGCGCATAAAAACTACCCGCAGCTAAAAATAGTTGCTCGCGCAATCGACCGCCGCCATGCGTATCAGTTACTTAATTTAAAAGTAGATGCGTTTAACCGCGAAACCGTCGACTCAGCTATTAACCTTGCCGTAGAAGCACTCGAGTTACTAGGTAACACTAAGCAAGATGCCGAGCGCGCTGGTAAGCTATTTAGAGACCACGACCGCGCTGCAGTACTGCAACTTGCTGCATTATGGGGAGACGATGCCAGCTACGGCGTAGCAGTTCGCCAACGCATGGAAGATTTAAAGCAAGTGCTGCAACAAGATAAACAAGCACAAAGCGATTTAAATACCTGCGACAGCGGCGATTGCGAAGACGGCTTAACAGAAGTAGCGAGTAAACCTAAAAAGCCTGATGATGCTCATTTGGAGTAGTTTAAGGCTTTTATAGTTGTGCTGTTGGCAATAGCTGGCAGCACATAAACTTGAGGTTTGATTGCTAAACACTCTATTATGCCTATAGCTGTCACTGCGACGAACATTCAATTCCTAAATAATTTTTAATAATATTTTTGCTTTTTTAAATCCTCTTTCCAACGACGATAACCTCTTAAGAAGCTTTCAACATCAGTATTTTCACCGAATGAGTTATTATCTTTTTCTGAGTATTCTAGTAAGTATCGTTCCGCAACGGCCTGCAATGATTCCTTTTTATCTACAACCCATTTTAATTCAAAATCTATATACTTAGTAATCTTAGACACGTTTATACAATGATCGAACTGCTTATCTTTTCCGAAGAAATCTTCAGATAAATTAGTTTTCCCTCCGCTAATCATATGAGCTCTAAAACAACTTGCGACAACAATTAATAACTCAGGAGGTGGATAAAGCCCAGATTCTATGAGGTATAAAAAGCTGTTTAATGGATTACTTTCTACTTGTTCACGCTCAATTATATTATGTGATGAGTTTTCCCTAAGCATATTCCAGCTATGTTCAAACTCTGAATAGTATGGAAACTCATTATGTTTATAAGAAGCTTTTAAAATTTCTCGCACTTCCTCCACATCTTCAAGTGTATTTTTATAAGCGCCTTCAAAAAGAGCTTTCCCTTTCACTAATTCAGTTAACTCATCAATATCCATTTTTCACCCTAGTTTAAACACTAATAAAACAAGACAAATACAAACAGTAACTGTTGAAACATTCTCAACTCTCACTACGCTTAATAGTTTCATAATCAACTTTTCCATAAATAATTAACCTCTTTATTGGATTAGTTTCCATTATGATGTTTGGCTAAATATAGTCACGGACACGATACTAAATGATTGTCCGTTTAAGGAAGCAAAGAGCCATTAACTCCACTTAATATCATTGATGAATAAGGCTCTAGTCTTTTTTAGTATAAAGAGACTTTAAATCTTGGTCGTGTTCCGATATTAAGTAACCTATGTTTTATCAAAAAATAACCTTCGGCGGTAGGTTAACTTTGAAAATACGAGAAAAGGTATTTGATTAGGTTATAACTGTGGTAATAATTTAGGGGAGACCTTTATGTTTTGCTTGTAGCCCAGCACGGCTGGGCTAACTATGAACTACAACATTTAAAGACCTAGTGGTGGTGCCCGCCTTGAATAGCCTCGCCCTGCTGGTTATAAAAGCCAGTTGCACTGTGCTCTATAAAACCAAGGTTTATCATTTTAGCTAAAAATGGGTCGCCTTCGTTATCGCCAATGTCGGCGTAATCGGTGGTTTGAAAGCGATCCCACTGTGCAAATTGAGCAGTAATTAATGGCACATCAGTGCTTACATTGTTAAGGCTTAGCAAGGTAGTTGTTTGGCTTTTTTTATTACTAATGCTAAATGTTTTAACTAATTTTGAATGCGTAATAAAGGCAAGGTAAAAGTCGTTGCCATTTTCGCTCAGTGTATAGTTTTTTACTTCACCGCAGCCTGTGCCTTGTGTGCTTAATAAGGTCATTTTTTCGATTAAGTGGTTATCCACCAGCTGACTTTTAGCACTCCAATTTTGTACGCCGCGTACTTCAGATGGTTGGTATTCAATGCCGCGTTGCTGGGCATTAAAGTAACGTATTGGGCGTATTTGATTATTGGCTAAGTGCTGCCAAAGCTCGGTTATTACTTTACTTTGATGCGCTACTTGCTGGTTGTTTCGCCAAAGGGTAAGTGACTCGCTACTTCGCTGCGCTTTATGGCTGTTGGTAATTTTATAATCCGCTTTTAAATGCTTGGCATCAATATCACATTGCGAGGCAAAGCTACTTGTACTTACAAGCGTGGCAATTATTAATAACGCTTTTTTCATTTAGCTATCTCTTATTTATATTTCAAGTTTATGGCAATAACATAACGATTATAAATGTCAGTTTAATGACAAAAACCCCGCAAAGTGTGCGGGGTTTTTTATTTAGATATATTTAACTAAATTTATAACTAGCCGGTATTTATTGCGCTAGTTTTTCGTCTGCTGTTTTTACAAAGTCAGCGGCAAAGTCCATTACATGGAACAAAAAGCTTTGCTCGTTTGTGCCTGTTACTAAGTGTGCACCTGGTCCCATTGCATAAACGCCTACGTCTTCACCGGCATGTGTTTCTGAGCCCATTGGTACCAGTGCTTCTTGATGAAAACCAGGTGTTGTTGTATCAACATCAGTTAAATCAACACGCCCTGTAACAGGTACAAAGGCGTAACCTGCATCGGCATCAGTCTCGCTACCTAGGTTTCTAAAGCCACCACCATTGGTGTAACCAACCGTTGTATAAGGCATATCGTCGGCAGCTAAGCTTGGCTCAGTAGCGCCTACTGCAACCACTTTACCTAAAATTGGGTTACCGCGTTTAGGGTAACCAGCAATGGTAAATACATGGCTGTGATCGGCAGTTACAACTATTAATGTTTCTTCTGGGTTGGTGTTTTCCATCGCCACTTTAACGGCTTTGGCAAGCTCAATAGTGTCGTTTAACGCGTTATAAGCGTTACCCGCATGATGCGCGTGGTCAATTCGACCCGACTCAACCGTTAAGAAAAAACCTTGCTCGTTGTTATCAAGTACGTTTATTGCTTTTTCGGTCATTTGTGAAAGCGAAGGCTCGCCTGCAACATCGTTTGCGCGGTCAGCTTCGTACTGCATGTGGGATTCGTTAAATAAGCCAAACACTTTAGTGGCGTCGTCACTTATTGCATCAAAACCGGTTTGATCCATTACGTACGTGCCATTTGGATATTGCGTTTTCCACTCTGCGGTTAAGTCGCGGTTATCTGTGCGATCCCCTTCAACAGCACTTACTGCATCGGCTGAATTAAACGCGGCATCTTTTGGTAAAAAGTGACGACGACCGCCGCCCATTACTACGTCAATACCGTCTATATCAACACCACTAAAGCGTGCTTCTAGGTTGGCTTCAAAGTTAACCAGTTGCGATGCAATGTCTTCACACGTTGCCGCACTTTCTGGCATATCGGAGATATCTTCCCAGTTACGCTCTGCCGATTTAGCATACGTTGCAGCTGGTGTTGCGTGAGTAATACGCGCTGTAGAAATAATCCCTGTTGCTTTGCCTGCAATTTCAGCAAGCTCTAACGAGGTAACAAGTTCGTGCCCTTTGCCTGACGCACAATTACCACGTTCAACCGCTTCATCAATACCAATAACGCCTGCATCGGTTTTAACACCCGATGCCATTGCGGTCATAGTGCCTGCCGAATCTGGCGTTTGCGCATCTACGTTGTATGTTTTTACAAAGCCCGAAAAAGGCATAGTTTCAAAGCTTAACTGGTGATCTTCACCCATTTCACCCTCTAACTGACCCGCTAAAATACGTGCTGCGGTTATGGTAGAAATACCCATACCATCGCCCACAAATAAAATTACGTTTTTAGCTTTGCCTGATTCAGTAACAATGTTGCTACTGGCTGTTTGTGCAGCACCCAATTTTGTTTGTGCTTCACTAAACCAAGTATTACTAGTGAGTGAGGCTAACTGCTCGGTAGTTAACGACGTTGCAGGTGCATTACACACTAAATTAGTTGAGTTAACTTCGTCGCTATCTAGCACGTCGTTATTATTGGTATCTGCGCCTACTTGCGTCTCTACACCGCCATTAATACACTGCTCAGAGCCCACTGCAATAGCGTTATCTACTGCGATAATATTGTTTTCATTTTTGTTATCGTCACTCGAGCAACCTGCTAGCGCGACCATTACTGCCAAAGAAAGTACCGTTAATTTGTTCATGTTAGCCGCCATTATTGCTGAGTTAGTTCAAGAGCTTGATTAATTAGATGAAACACTACGTTTTGTTCAATTACGCCTTGTGCTAGCTGAGCACCAGGACCTTTAGCATGCAAAGATATGTCTTCACCTGCGTGTGTTTCTGACCCCATTGGTACGGTTGCTTCTTGGTGAAAACCTGGGGTTGTTGTATCAACCCCATTTAGCTCAACACGCCCTGCTACAGCAGCACTTGTGTAACTTGCATCAGCATCAGTCTCGTCGCCTAGATTTCTAAAACCTAAGCCATTTGCGTAACCGACTGTGGTGTACGGCATATCGTCGGCGGCTAGGCTTGGAGTAGTTGCACCTACTGCAACTACTTGACCTAAAATTGGATTACCACGCTTAGGGTAGCCTGCAATAGTAAATACATGGCTGTGATCGGCGGTTACTAAAATAAGGGTTTCTTCTGGGTTGGTGTTATCTACCGCTGCTTGCACGGCTTTAGCAAACTCAATGGTGTCGTTAAGCGCGTTGTATGCATTACCCGCGTGGTGCGCGTGGTCAATTCTTCCCGACTCAACCGTTAAGAAAAATCCATTATCGTTTTTACCAAGCACTTCAATTGCTTTAGTGGTCATATCGGTAAGTGAAGGCTCGCCCGCTACATCGTTTGCGCGGTCAGCTTCGTATTGCATATGGGATTCGTTAAATAAACCAAATACTTTAGTGGCGTCATCTGCTATTGCATCAAAGCCTGTTTGATCCATTACGTACGTAGCATCTGGGTATTGTGTTTGCCACTCAGTTACTAAGTTGCGCTCGTCAGTGCGGTCGCCTTCTATAGCACTTACTGCATCTGTTGAGTTAGCTGTTTCGTCTTTTGGTAAAAAGTGACGACGACCGCCACCCATTACAAAATCAAGACCGTCTACGTCGGTCCCTACAAATCGTGCTTCTAGGTTTTTTTCAAAGTTAACCAGTTGCGATGCAATGTCTTCACAGCCACCTGTTACTGCATCTTCTGGCATATCGGATACGTCTTCCCAGTTACGGTCAGCCGATTTAGCATATGTGGCAGCAGGGGTAGCATGAGTAATACGTGCTGTAGAAATAATACCGGTAGATAGCCCTTTAATTTCAGCCAATTCAGTTGCGGTAATTAGCTCGTTACCTGCCACTGTTGAACACACGCCGCGTTCAATATCTTCGTCTACACCAATAACGCCCACATCGGTTTTTACACCGGAAATAATAGCCGTCATCGTGCCTGCTGAATCAGGAGTTTGAGCATCTACGTTATACGTTTTAACTTGTGCAGAGTATGGGAACTCTTCAAAGCTTAAATAACCTTCTTCGCCAGATTGGTTATTACGCTGCCCTTGCAAAATACGCGCGGCGGTAAGAGTAGAAATACCCATGCCATCGCCCACAAATAAAATAACGTTTTTAGCTTTAGTGGCTTGTGTAGCCTGCGCTTGTGCTGTTTTTGTTGTTAGTTTAGTTTGCGCAGCGCTATACCAGCTGCTGTCTTTTTGGCTTTGCGGTAGTACATCAGCATGGCTAACTGCGCTAAACGCAAATGTTAGCGCGATTGCCGCAGCGACTTTTTTAATTTTCATCCGTAATTCCCATTGTTTAGTGGTTATTTTTTGAAATGTGTAAACACAAAAAAGATCAACCGCTGCACTATAGAAAACAGATGTGACTGATAAAGGTAATTTTAATGAAAGTAAGATGACTAAACTATTACAAAAATAAGTCACAAAAAAAGCGCAACGTGTTAAACGTTGCGCTTTTAAGGGAAATTATTGAGGGAGTTATTTAAAATCTGGCGAAAATGCTATACCTAACCCAGAGCGCCTGTACATGAAACCACAACTACCTTTACCGGACACAATTTAAGCTTTAGTGTAAGTGATATCACCGGTACTACGGGTAAATTTAATCGAGTAATTGTATTTATAACACTGAAAAACAAGTGGCAAACCCAGTGAACAAACAATCCTTCAAGTAATGTGGTTACTCCACCTGAGATTAAAATGAATGAGGACGATTTTTAAACATAATATGCAGTTTGCCTCAATAAGAAATTACTGCGGTAGCTCACGTTTAATCAAGAAACGCAAATATGCGTAAAAGGCTTCACCTATGATATAACTACAAGTGGATTAAATTTAATGGTAAATAACAATGAGTAACTCTATGTTTGATCACAAATTAAGTAGCCCAAGCTTGGATTTTCAACCACTCTACTTACAAGTGTCTGATAGTATAAAACAACTCATTGTTAAACGGCATTGGTTGCCCGGCGAGGCTTTACCAAGCGAATTTCGCCTTGCTGAAGAATTTAACGTAAGCCAAGGTACTGTTCGTAAAGCGCTTAATTTATTAACCGACAATAAAATAGTAACTCGTCGCCAAGGCGTTGGTACATTTGTATCTGAGCATACCTCGCAAGATGCCTTATTCAGGTTTTTTCCGTTACAAGCCGACGGTGAAAGTGACAACTCACCAAAGGCAGAACTGCTATCAGTTGAGCTTTGTTCAGCGCCTGCTGAAGCTATAAAGGCTTTGCAACTCAATAAAAAAGACAAAGTTACCAAGCTTGTTCGTAGACGTATTCTTGATAACAAATTTTGCATGAGCGAAACTATATACCTACCGCAAAGCTACTTTCCTGATATACATCAAAGTAGTGATATACCGCACACTCTCTATCATTACTATCAGAATAAATTTAACCAGACTGTACACAAAACCCAGGACAGTATTAAAGCCGTACTTGCTACAATAGATGATGCAAAAATGCTTGCCATTAAAGTCGGCGACCCACTACTGTTGGTATCACGCGTTACAGAATCAATAGAAGGTAAGCGTATTGAATACCGCCTAAGTAAATGCCGTAGCGATCACTATCATTACCAAATTGAGCTCGACTAGTTAAACGTACTTAAACTACTAATTAGCAATCTTAGCGCACAACCTTTAAATATTTTTTAAAGATAGCAAGCCTTACCTTGATGGCTTTCTGCTAGCTTTCTATCCACTAATCAGCCGCTTTGCTGTAAACGCAGCATGATTCATCATAATGACTTACATATTACATAACGCATCTCCGAGATAAATTACTATTGAAATAATTAAGTACCCTTCTTCCAGTAGGCTTCTATTTATTAAAATTAGCGCAAGAATATTGTGTGCAAACGGTAGAAAAACTAACCGAAGTAGGTATGAAACCCATTATTTTAATTGTGGCTGAAACACTTTGGATTGCATTATTAATACTTAGATTTGTAATTTGGAGCTAATGAATCAAGTTATTTAAGGTATATATCAAAAAAATCAGTAGGTAATTAGGTCATGTTTTAACCACTTAAAACTTGCATTTTACCTACTCTAGAACCGCGTGCCAATACAAACATAAAGCATTGATTAAATTAAAATTAACTTAAATTCAGACGCAAAAAAGATCACCTTAATCATGACTGGTTAGTTAAAAAACAAACAAACTAATAAAGCACTTACTCTAAAATAAATTTACAATAGGGCTTGGTATATAGCTCAATTTACTGTTATCCTGCTTGGCATCGGGTTGACAGAAAACCCTATTTATTTGTAAGTACCACGTTGTTTTAGTAATAATCCTTCGCGTTATCCTCAGTTAAATGTATGTTTTCTTCCTGTTAAATTGCCTAATTTAAGGCGCACTTTTATTAATTTCTTAGGATACTATTATGTCTAATACTACAACTGGTACAGTTAAATTTTTCAACGAAGCAAAAGGTTTTGGTTTCATCGAGCAAGAATCTGGTCCTGACGTTTTCGCACATTTCAGCGCAATCTCTGGCGACGGTTTCAAAACTCTAGCTGAAGGCCAACGTGTACAGTTTACTGTTACTCAAGGTCAAAAAGGCCCACAAGCTGAAAACATCGTTAGCATCTAATTGCTTTCGTTAAAATGGGTTAGCAATAACCCATTTTGAATACTAGTTTGAAAGAAGTTTTGTTTTATTTGTTAGTACCCCGTTGTTTTAGTAATAATCCTACGCGATATCCTCAAGTTAACTATTTTTTCCGGCTCAATCGCCTCTTTTCAGGCACACTTATATTAATTTTTTAGGATACATATTATGTCTACTACAACTACTGGTTCAGTAAAATGGTTTAACGAAGCAAAAGGTTTTGGTTTTATCGAGCAAGAATCTGGCGCAGACGTGTTCGCACATTTTAGCGCAATCTCTGGCGACGGTTTTAAAACTTTAGCTGAAGGCCAACGTGTACAGTTTACTGTTACTCAAGGTCAAAAAGGTCCACAAGCTGAGAACATTGTTAGCATCTAATTGCTACACAATTTAATGGGTTAGCAATAACCCATTTTGAATACTAGTTTGAAAGAAGTTTTGTTTTATTTGTTAGTACCGAGTTGTTTTAGTAATAATCCTGCACGATATCCTCAAGTTAACTATTTTTTCCGGCTCAATCGCCTCTTTTCAGGCACACTTATATTAATTTTTTTAGGATACATATTATGTCTAATACAACTACTGGTTCAGTAAAATGGTTTAACGAAGCAAAAGGTTTTGGTTTTATCGAGCAAGAATCTGGCGCAGACGTGTTCGCACATTTCAGCGCGATCTCTGGCGACGGTTTTAAAACTTTAGCTGAAGGCCAACGTGTACAGTTTACTGTTACTCAAGGTCAAAAAGGCCCACAAGCCGAGAACATTGTTAGCATCTAATTGCTACACCATTTAATGGGTTAGCAATAGCCCATTAATATACTTATCTATATAGTTTTTAGTAAAATATCGTCAAAATCCCCTTCTATACATATTTTCCAAGCGCCATCTCATTTGCATCCGCAACTCATTAATTAGTGCATTTTTAAACACATTTACTACTATCTCTCTTGAGCGAAAGCTTTGTATTGCCTACAATAGCGCATACTTCATTCAATATAGAATATGACCATGAACGACACTACCGCAAAACCTGCTTTACCAGATCGCCTTTCTATTAATCCACGCAGCCCACATCATGTGGAAGAAGTTTTTGAACACGATATTGGTATCACGTTCAACGGCAAAGAACGTTTTGATGTTGAAGAGTACTGCATCAGCGAAGGTTGGATAAAGTTTGCATCCCCAAAAGGGCTTGATCGTCGCGGACAACCGCTTTTACTTACAAGAAAAGGCACTGTTGAAGCCTTTTATAAGTAAGCTAAATATATTACTTATAAAATTAACTGAGTAAAAATTATTAAAATACCCAATATTTCTAGGTAAATTACTTAGTAAATATGGGTATTTATTTACCCATTAACATCAAATTTAATACCGACTCATTTAATAAAGTATTATTTCCGTTTACTATTAGGGCGTGTTGATCTTTGTGGTATGAAAAACAAACAGCATGAAGATAAGGTATAATTGAATTCGCCAGAAAACTTTACACCGAACCTACATGCCAAGATTAATGTTAACAGACGGGACATGGA
>NZ_JACGWD010000215.1:0-248 GCF_014077565.1 Pseudoalteromonas sp. 5Ae-yellow | reverse complement strand
CGAAGGGGGGAAGTATTCTTTAAGTGTATGAAAATCAGGAGTATCGACGTATAGGCTCACATGTATTTCGACGGAAATAGGCAAGAGATGACGGCTAAGCAGGAATGTGGACGCTGAGAACTGAAGGGCGAGCAATGGAGTAATGGCTGACCACTTAGGCAGATTGCCAAAAAAAAAAAGGCTAGCACACCTAATGTCATCATGAAGATTCAGCGATAAGTAGAATGACACGAGCAGACATACCGCAA
>NZ_JACGWD010000207.1:0-255 GCF_014077565.1 Pseudoalteromonas sp. 5Ae-yellow | reverse complement strand
GATAAGTAGAATGACACGAGCAGACATACCGCAAGCAAAGGCAGAAAATGACAGTTTACTACAGCTTGTACGGACAATTATTAGACATTAATAACCTGTACAAGGGATTCAAAAAAGTGAAAGCAGCTAAAGGAGCGGCCGGAATAGATAGGCAGTCCGTAGGCGCATTTGCCCTGAATTTAGAAGCAAACTTAAAACAACTGCAAGGTGAGCTGCAAACCAAGCAATATAGGGCACAACCTGTCAAACGGGTGG
>NZ_JACGWD010000145.1:0-1426 GCF_014077565.1 Pseudoalteromonas sp. 5Ae-yellow | reverse complement strand
ACAGAATCAACCTCATCATTAATTTTTTGACGTAATTCATCATCAAGTGACTCATCTTCAATCTCAGTTTCTAATTCAGAGAAGTCATTATCAATTAATAGTTCATCATCGAAATCATCTTCTAAACTATCTAAATCACCATCTGCCATAAGCGCATTTACGAGATCTTTCTCTGTTTGACTAAGTGCTACTGCATTTTCATCATCTAATGCTTCTTCTTTGGGTTCTTGCGACTCAAACGAGGGCTCACTCTCTAATAATGGTTGAGCGTCGTCTAATTCGAGTTCAGGATATTCATCCAACTCTTCACTTGGCGTTACAAGCTCGCTATCAAGCTGCTCTTCAATTTCAGTAAGATCTGAATCATCGTCGCCCGCTAGCGGATCGTCACCAAGGTCTACTTCTATTTCTTCAAGGTCATCATCAAGCTCGTCTAAAGACCAATCAGGTGTTTCTAAATAGTCATCATCTGTAGTTTGCTGTAGCTCATTTAAAAGCTCATCAACGCTCTTTAAAGTATCATCTGTATATTCTTCAAGTGCATCTTCAGGATCAAGAAGCGACTCTGATGTGTCTGAAAAATCATCTACGGTAATATCTATAAGCTCAGGCTCTTCTAAAAGTTCAGGCTCTTCTTCAAGCTCTGGTTCTTCTAAAAGCTCAGGCTCTTCTTCAAGATCTGGTTCTTCTACAAGCTCTGGTTCTTCTATAAGCTCTGGCTCTTCTATAAGTTCTGGTTCTTCTATAAGCTCTGGTTCATCTACAAGCTCTGGTTCTTCTACAAGCTCTGGTTCTTCTTCAAGCTCAAGCTTTTCTTCAAGCTCAGGCTCATCGTTAAGTTCAGGTTCTTCTACAAGCTCTGGCTCATCGTTAAGCTCAGGCTCTTCTGCAAGCTCGGGCTCTTCATTTAATGATGAAGCAAGCGACTCAATATTATCAACATTTAATTCTTCTTGAGCATCTGCTAAATCCTCAACTGAGTCTGCCAATGCATTATCAATTTCTGAATCTCTTACATCTGAATTTTTTAGTTCATCGTCAATTAGGTTATCTATATTGTCTAAATCAAAGTCGTCACTTTCCTCAACTAATAAATCATTTGCAGTATCAACCGCGGCCTCATCAATTAAGCTATCTATATCGTCTAAATCAAAGTCGTCACTTTCCTCAACTAACAAGTCATCTGCAGTATCAGCTGCGGCCTCATCAATTAAGCTATCTATGTCGTCTAAATCAAAGTCGTCACTTTCCTCAACTAATGAATCATTTGCTGTATCAACCGCTGCCTCATCAATTAAGCTATCTATGTCGTCTAAATCAAAGTCGTCACTTTCCTCAACTAATGAATCATCTGCAGTATCAACTGCTGCTTCATCAATTAAACTATCTATGTCGTCTAAATCAAAGTCGTCACTTTCCTCAACTA
>NZ_JACGWD010000143.1:0-1452 GCF_014077565.1 Pseudoalteromonas sp. 5Ae-yellow | reverse complement strand
ATGCTTGCTTAGCCTGCTCCGTCCCCCCATCGCAATTATATCGAGTACAGAAATATTAATCTGTTTCCCATCGACTACGCCTTTCGGCCTCGCCTTAGGGGTCGACTTACCCTACCCTGATTAACATGGGATAGGAACCCTTGGTCTTCCGGCGTGGGAGTTTTTCACTCCCATTATCGTTACTCATGTCAGCATTCGCACTTCTGATACGTCCAGCATACCTCCCGGTACACCTTCAACCGCTTACAGAACGCTCCCCTACCACTCAGAATAAATTCTGAATCCGCAGCTTCGGTGCATAGTTTAGCCCCGTTACATCTTCCGCGCAGACCGACTCGACCAGTGAGCTATTACGCTTTCTTTAAAGGATGGCTGCTTCTAAGCCAACCTCCTGGCTGTCTGGGCCTTTCCACATCGTTTCCCACTTAACTATGACTTTGGGACCTTAGCTGGCGGTCTGGGTTGTTTCCCTCTTCACGACGGACGTTAGCACCCGCCGTGTGTCTCCCGGATATTACTTTACGGTATTCGGAGTTTGCAAAGGGTTGGTAAGTCGGGATGACCCCCTAGCCTTAACAGTGCTCTACCCCCGTAAGTATTCGTCCGAGGCTCTACCTAAATAGATTTCGGGGAGAACCAGCTATCTCCCGGTTTGATTAGCCTTTCACTCCTAGCCACAGGTCATCCCCTAACTTTTCAACGTTAGTGGGTTCGGTCCTCCAGTTGATGTTACTCAACCTTCAACCTGCCCATGGCTAGATCACCGGGTTTCGGGTCTATACCTTGCAACTATTCGCCCAGTTAAGACTCGGTTTCCCTACGGCTACCCTATTCGGTTAACCTCGCTACAAAATATAAGTCGCTGACCCATTATACAAAAGGTACGCAGTCACCCAACAAGTGGGCTCCTACTGCTTGTACGTACACGGTTTCAGGTTCTATTTCACTCCCCTCACAGGGGTTCTTTTCGCCTTTCCCTCACGGTACTGGTTCACTATCGGTCAGTTGGGAGTATTTAGCCTTAGATGATGGTCCACCTATATTCAGTCAAAGTTTCACGTGCTCCGACCTACTCGATTTCACTTAAAATGTCTTTTCATGTACGGGACTATCACCCTGTATCGTGGCGCTTTCCAGCAGCCTTCCATTAACACATAATAAGCTTAAGGGCTGTTCCGATTTCGCTCGCCGCTACTTTCGGAATCTCGGTTGATTTCTTTTCCTACGGGTACTTAGATGTTTCAGTTCTCCGCGTTCGCCTCGTTAACCTATGTATTCAGTTAACGATACCTGCAAGCAGGTGGGTTTCCCCATTCGGAAATCCTAGTCTCAAGTGCTTTTTACTAGCTTGACTAGGCTTATCGCAAGTTAATACGTCCTTCATCGCCTCCAACTGCCAAGGCATCCACCGTGTACGCTTAGTCACTTAACCATACAACCCAAACGGGTCTT
>NZ_JACGWD010000077.1:0-20263 GCF_014077565.1 Pseudoalteromonas sp. 5Ae-yellow | reverse complement strand
GATAGCCACGCGGTATGAAAAGCTTGAACGAAATTATCATTCAATGCTCGCTTTAGCATTTACTATGATGTGGCTACCAATGTGGGCTGATTGATATATGTACTACAAAGATCAACAGCCCCTAGTGGTTAGTAATTGGTGTATATAAGTTGTAGGTGAGGCTTTATATCTCGCTTTTTATAAAATTAAATTACATGAGCGCAGTAAATTAGAGGCTATTGATTGGTGTATATTTCAATATGTTCATCCTTCTCTTACTTATATTATTTTGCAAAAAATATTTAGTAATACATTCGATATTACATTCTAGCTAAAGTCTTTTAGCTAGAGCCTAATTTATAACTCTGGTAGAATCATTTTATTAATTGTTAACTAATCTTAAAGGATTAATATGAAAATTGCTGTAGTTGGTACGGGCTATGTAGGCCTTTCTAACGCTATGTTGCTAGCACAACACAATGAAGTGGTTGCCTTAGATATAGACGAACAAAAAATAGCGCTATTGAATGATAAAAAATCACCAATAGTTGATACCGAAATTAGCGATTTTTTAACACGAAGCAACTTAAATTTTACAGCAACTACCGACAAAGTAGCAGCCTATAAAAATGCTGATTTTGTCATTATAGCTACACCCACTGATTACGATGTAGAAAACAATTACTTTAATACAAGTTCAGTAGAGGCTGTAATTAAAGATGCGATAGCGCATAATCCAAATGCAGTTATGGTCATTAAATCAACGGTACCTGTTGGTTTTACGCAAGGTATAAAAGAAAAACGTGGCATTAATAACTTAATATTTTCGCCAGAATTTTTACGTGAAGGTAAAGCACTACACGATAACCTATACCCATCACGTATAGTTGTTGGTGAGCAAAGTGAGCGCGCAACTGTGTTTGCTAACTTACTTAAGCAAGGCGCTACAAAACAAGATATTGAAGTACTGTTTACCGACTCAACAGAAGCTGAAGCGATTAAGCTTTTCTCAAATACTTATTTAGCGATGCGCGTCGCTTATTTTAATGAGCTTGATAGCTATGCAGAATCTCACGGTTTAAATAGTAAACAAATTATACAAGGTGTTAGCTTAGACCCTCGCATAGGTAGCCATTACAATAATCCATCGTTTGGCTACGGTGGCTATTGCTTACCAAAAGACACTAAGCAGCTACGTGCAAACTATGCAAATGTACCAAACAATATTATTGGTGCTATTGTTGATGCTAATACCACACGTAAAGACTTTATTGCAGACTCAATAATTAAACGCAGCCCTAAAGTGGTTGGTGTATATCGTTTAGTGATGAAAACAGGGTCTGATAACTTTAGAGCCTCTGCCATCCAAGGTATTATGAAACGCATTAAAGCGAAAGGTATTGAGGTTGTAGTTTACGAGCCTGTACTTGAAGAAAATGAGTTTTATCACTCACGTGTAATTAAAGACTTAAATGAGTTTAAGCAAATATCTGACGTTGTTGTATCTAACCGTATGGTTGAAGAGCTAAGCGATATTGCAGATAAAGTTTATACGCGTGATTTGTTTGGTAGCGATTAATAAACAAAGTTTAAAGAATAAAGGTTAAAGACTAAAGTATAAGTTAAAAACTAAAGCAGATTTATATTAGGGGGGCGTTGTGCAGTTTGAGGACTTAAATGTGTGGCAACGCTCTGCCGATTTAGCTTGTGAAGTTTTTATTTATTTTAAGGCAAGTAAGTAATTTGGTTAAAAGATCAAATTACACGCTCTGCATTATCAATTTCATCAAATATTGCTGACAAAATAGCAGGAGCAAATTTTGAACGCACTTGTGCGGCCTCGTAGAGGTTAGATGAAGGGATTCATCGAATAACGTTATGAGAGAAAGACAGCTAAAGATTACTGCCGTTTTCTCTCTTACTCTAAAGGTAGCTGTGGTGAGCTTCGCTCACAAATATATATTGCCTTAAAAATTGGTGAGGTTGATACAAAAACAGCAGAAATCTGGATAGAAGAGTCTAGGCAGTTATCAAAAATGATATCTGCCTTAATGAAAACTATTGAAACTTGGGATTAGGTTTTTAGTCATCAACTTTCAACTTTCAACTTTCAACTTTATCAGTTTAAAGATTAGGAAATTATGAAATATTTAGTAACAGGTGCGGCTGGTTTTATTGGCGCTGCAACATGCCAAAAATTGTTAGCGGCCGGCCATGTAGTAGTCGGTATTGATAATCTTAACGATTATTACGATGTAAATTTAAAACTAGCTCGTTTAGCGCAATTCGAAAGCCATGAAGCGTTTACATTTATTAAGCTTGATATAAGTGAACGCCCAGCAATGAGCGAGTTATTTAAAGCACAGCAGTTTGATAAAGTAATACATTTAGCAGCGCAAGCAGGTGTTAGATACTCAATAGAAAACCCTGATGCTTATGCTGACTCTAATTTAGTAGGGCATTTAAATGTGCTTGAAGGGTGTCGTAATAATAAAGTTAAACACTTGGTTTATGCTTCATCTAGCTCTGTTTATGGCTTAAACGAAAAAACACCATTTGAAACAACTGATAGTGTTGACCACCCAGTGTCGTTTTATGCTGCAACTAAAAAAGCGAATGAGCTAATGGCGCATAGCTATTCTCATTTATATAGCTTACCTACAACAGGGCTGCGCTTTTTTACCGTTTATGGCCCATGGGGTCGCCCAGATATGGCACCGTATATTTTTACTAAAAAAATACTTGCCGGCGACACGATTGATATAAACAACAACGGCGATATGTGGCGTGACTTTACTTACATAGACGACATAGTTGAAGGCGTGGTACGTGCAGCCGATGTTATACCTGTTGCAAACCCAGATTGGAGAGTTGAAACTGGTACACCTGCTTCTAGTTCTGCTCCGTATGCCGTTTATAACATTGGTCACGGTAGCCCAATAAATTTAATGAAATTTATTGAAGCCATTGAGACCGAGTTAGGGACTGAAGCTAAAAAGAACTTCCGTGAAATGCAAGCGGGCGACGTGTATAAAACCTTTGCCGACACTACAGATTTATTCAATGCAACAGGCTATAAAGCGCAAGTTGGTGTTAAGCAAGGCGTAAGCGAATTGGTAAAGTGGTATAAGTCATTTTATAAATGATAATTTAACTGCTTAGTCATTAGTTAGAATTAGCTTTATACACATAACTAAATATTAAAAAGTTTTATATAATAACGATAAAAAATTAACACAAAGGATTGACGTGAAAATACTCGTAACAGGTGGTGCAGGTTTTATAGGCTCAGCGGTAATTCGTTATATTATTGATAATACAGAAGACTCAGTCATTAATCTTGATAAACTAACTTATGCAGGTAACTTGGAGTCTCTTAAATCAGTGGAGCATAGCGATCGTTACGCATTTGAACATGTTGATATTTGTAATCGAACAGAGCTCGATCGTGTGTTTTTAATGCATAAACCGGATGCTGTAATGCATTTAGCTGCAGAAAGCCATGTTGATAGATCGATTACTGGCCCAAGCGATTTTATTCAAACAAATATTGTTGGTACTTATAATCTGTTAGAGGCTGCTCGAGAGTACTGGAATGCCTTGGCCGATGATGCTAAAAAAGCATTTAGATTCCATCATATTTCAACTGACGAAGTGTACGGAGATTTACCTCATCCTGATGAACAAGAGGGCGAGCTTCCTTTATTTACAGAGCAAACATCATACGCCCCTAGTAGCCCGTATTCAGCGAGTAAAGCATCGAGTGATCATTTAGTACGTGCTTGGCTTCGTACGTATGGCTTTCCTACACTTGTCACAAATTGCTCAAACAATTATGGGCCGTTTCATTTTCCTGAAAAACTAATACCACTTGTCATACTAAATGCTTTAGAGGGCAAAGCATTACCTATATACGGTAAAGGCGACCAAATTCGTGATTGGCTATTTGTTGAAGACCATGCTCGAGCATTATATAAAGTTGTGACTAAAGGTGTGGTTGGTGAAACTTATAATATTGGCGGCCACAACGAAAAGCAAAACATAGAAGTAGTGCAAACTATTTGTAGTATTTTAGATACCTTAGTACCTAAAAACACAAAATATGCAGAACAAATTACTTATGTAACCGATCGCCCAGGCCACGATAGACGCTACGCAATTGACTCAACTAAAATGAGTGCTGAGCTTAATTGGACTCCAATAGAAACGTTTGAAACAGGTTTGCGTAAAACTATTGAGTGGTATTTAACCAATCAAAAATGGTGTAAAAACGTGCAAGATGGCTCTTACCAGCGCGAACGCCTTGGTGAAATAAACTCATAATTAAAGGAATAAAAACATGAAAGGAATTATTTTAGCTGGTGGTTCAGGCTCTCGTCTTTACCCACTCACTCGTGGTGTATCAAAACAGTTATTACCCGTTTATGACAAACCGATGGTTTATTATCCGTTATCAACATTAATGCTTGCTGGTATTCGTGATGTTTTAATTATTACCACTCCTGAAGATAACGAGAGCTTTAAACGTTTGTTAGGTGATGGCTCAGATTACGGTATTAATTTAACGTATGCCGTACAGCCTTCGCCTGATGGCTTAGCTCAGGCGTTTATTATTGGTGAAGAGTTTATTGGCAACGACAATGTTTGCTTAGTACTAGGCGATAATATTTACTACGGACAATCATTTAGTAAAACATTAAAAAATGCGGCTGAAAGAGAGACTGGCGCCACTATTTTTGGTTACCAAGTAAAAGATCCAGAACGCTTTGGTGTTGTTGAATTCGACGAAAACATGAAGGCAATATCAATAGAAGAAAAACCACTCAAGCCAAAATCGAATTATGCAGTAACTGGACTTTATTTTTACGATAACCGTGTTGTTGAGCTTGCTAAGCAAGTAAAACCATCGAATCGTGGTGAGCTTGAAATTACGACCCTCAACGAAATGTATCTAACTGATGGCACGTTGAATGTTGAGTTACTTGGTCGTGGCTTTGCTTGGTTAGATACGGGCACACACGAAAGCCTTCATGAGGCATCATCATTCGTGCAAACTATCGAAAATGTACAAGGTTTAAAAGTAGCATGCTTAGAAGAAATTGCTTGGCGAAATAGCTGGTTAAGCTCTGAGCAGCTTCTTGAAATTGCAAAGCCAATGATGAAAAACGAATACGGGCAATACTTAGTTCGTTTAGTAACCGAGGCTTAGTGATGAAAGTTCTTATTACCGGTAAAGATGGCCAAGTAGGGACCAGCTTAGTAACTCTATTAAATAACTTACCTGAAGTTACTTTTTTAGCGCTTAATAGAGCCGAACTAGATATAACTGATGCAAAGCAAGTTAACTACGTTGTTAAAGATTTCAAGCCAAATATAGTTATTAACGCTGCGGCATATACAGCGGTAGATAAAGCTGAAACTGAAGAAAAGCAAGCGTGTGCTATAAATTATACTGGACCTTTTAACTTAGCTGTAGCTGCAAATAATATAAATGCGTGTTTATTACATATTTCTACTGATTATGTTTTTTCTGGTGATAAGCAGGGGTTATATAACGAAGCTGAGCCAGTTAATCCACAAAGTATATATGGTAAAACTAAGCTTTTGGGTGAAAACGCTGTGGCGGCAGAATGCCCTTCACATATTATTTTAAGAACAGCATGGGTCTTTAGCGAGCATGGTAATAACTTTGTAAAAACAATGCTCCGTTTAGCGAAAACACGTGAGACGTTAAGTGTTGTTAGCGATCAGTTTGGTGGGCCTACTTATGCTGGCGATATAGCTAAAACGCTTATTACTATTGCTCAGGCTGTTCATAATGGTAATACTGAGTTTGGTGTTTATCATTATTCAGGATTTCCTCAGGTGAGTTGGCAGCAGTTTGCGGCTGCAATATTTGATACAGCATTGGCACAAGGTTTAATTAAAATACCTGTAAAAGTAAATGCTATAACAACACAAGAATACCCAACCCCTGCGAAGCGTCCGTTTAATTCAATGTTAGATACACGCAAAATAGCTAATATATTTGCAGTACAGCCAAGTGATTGGCAAGCAGCACTAAAAAATATCAAGCAATACCAATAAATAGGTAAGTAAGATGAATGTAATTGATACAAAAATTCCGGATGTAAAAATCATTGAGCCAGCTGTATTTGGCGATGAACGTGGTTTTTTTATGGAAACATGGAACCAGCAAAAGTTTGAAGAACTGGTTGCTAAAAAGCCAACACAGTTTGTACAAGACAATCATTCAAAATCAAAGCAAGGTATTTTACGTGGTTTGCATTTTCAAACACAAAACACACAAGGTAAACTTGTACGCGTAGTGTCGGGTGAAGTTTTCGATGTTGCAGTAGATATACGAAAAAATTCTCCAACGCTTGGACAATGGGTTGGTGTGTATTTATCAGCTCAAAACAAGCGCCAGCTTTGGGTGCCTGAAGGATTTGCACATGGTTTTTACGTAACCAGTGAAGAAGCTGAATTTGTTTATAAATGCACTGATTACTATAACCCAAATGCAGAAGTAAGTATTAGTTGGGATGATGCGGATTTAAAGATAGATTGGCCATTAAATGTGGGGCCACACCTTTCGAGTAAAGATGTAAATGGTATTACTTTTACTAAAGCGCCTAAATTATAGCAATTGATATATAAGTAACGTGAGCTCTGGATAATAAACCTATCTTAAGCAGCTATTTTTAGTGCTAACTACTTTGAATTTACTAAAAATATTTAACTAGAGAATGATAAGGTTAAATAGTTCAAAGACCTATTCTGATTGGTTTGACTATCAAAGTAGTTATTTTTGTTGCTGGTTTAGCTTTTAACTATAAATAAAACCCCGATGATACACCGTATCATCGGGGTTTTTTAATCGTTTTAATAAACCTAAACTTTAAATTCGTCTACCGACAAGCGAAGTTCTTCGGCAAGTTTTGCTACTTCTGAACTTGAGATATTAGTTTGGTTTGCGCCTTCGGCTGTTTGCTCTGCGATGGCTACAATCGACTCAAGGCGTTCGCTAATTTCTTGTGCTACTTGTTGTTGCTCAAGTGCGGCAGTCGAAATTTCTTCGCTTACGTCGTGTGCTTGCGAAACTGCAAATGTAATCGAATCAAGTGCGCTACTTGCTAGGTCGGTTTGTTCAACACACGATACCGCACGTTGCTTACCTTTGCTCATTGCCGTTACTGCAGCTTCAGCGCCTGTTTGTAGCGACTCAATCATTGATTGTATCTCTTGGGTGGACTCTTGAGTTTTACTCGCTAGAGAGCGCACTTCGTCAGCTACAACAGCAAAGCCTCGGCCGTATTCACCAGCTCGCGCAGCTTCAATTGCGGCATTTAGTGCAAGTAGGTTAGTTTGATCCGCTATTCCGCGTATTACATCTAATATGCTGCCAATTGATGCGCTATCTTGATGCAGTTTATTAATAACTTGTGAGGCGTCGTCTACTTCACGCGCTAGTTGTTCAATCGTTGCTTTATTGTTATTCGAAATACCTTTAACGCGTTCAGCTTCTTTATCAGCATTTTTAATTTCGCTAAGTGCCTGTTGAGCGCTGTTACTAACTGTTTGCGATGTACTGCTCATTTCGGTTGTTGCCGTTGCGGCTTGTTCAACTTGTGCTTGCTGGTTACGAATTGCTTGGCTTGATTCTGAGGTAATGGCTGATGTTTGCTCTGATGCTGCTGCAAGCTGAGTAGAGCGCGAAATAATACCTTTAATTAGGCTGCGTAGGCTGTCAATTAGCGTGTTACAGCTTTTAGATAGTTCGCCAAATTCGTCTTTAGCGCTGTCGTCTAATCGTTGTGTCATGTCGCCACTGGCAACAATATCTAAAATACGGTTAACTTCAGCAAGAGGCTTGGTAATACGGCTAACGGTAATAATAGCAATCGCGATAGCTAATAGAGTGGCTATAATCATACCAACCCAGGTCCACAAATTAGCTGAATCTACGTCGCTACGTACACCTTGCTGTAATTTGAACGCAACGTCACTTGCTTGTTTAACAAGCTCATCAATTTGGTTGAGTGCCATTTGGGTTGCTTGTTCTGACTGGGCAAGCTCTGATTGCGTAAGCGTAATCGAATCAATTAAACGCTTTTTGTTTGCAGCTAAACCATTACTACCTTTTATATTACTGTCTAGGGTATCAACATATTCTTTTAGGCTTGAATATAAGTCGCTATGCGTTTGCTCTATTGCTGGCTTAATTAAATCAACGGTGCGTACTACTTCTTCAAGGTAATACGTTTGCTCGTTCTTAACAATATCGAGAGTGTTAAGCGTTTTAACAGTTAGCATGTCGGTGCTGTTACTAACTACCGACATAAAGTTGTTTTCTAAATTATTTGCAGCTTGATAAGCGCGAGGGTGGTTTTGTTCAAATCCGTCAATGTCGATAATGTCGAGTACAACAGAGTTAGCATCTTCTGCACTTAGTTCTATGTTTTCTAATTGTGCTTTTAATGCTTTATTTAATGCTAGTTGTTTGCCTTTATCTGCTAATAAATTTTCAACGGTGCTTAAAAAGCTTAAATAGGTTTTTTCTACGTTTTGGCTGCTTTGATTAAGTGCAGCATCGTTTTTTACTACGTCTTGAAGCTCACGGTGCAGCGTGTTGAATTGCTGTTTTTGCTCAAAGACCTGTGCTTTTATTGGTGCAAGCTCATTGGCTGATGTAGTGTAAAAGCTCGCTTGTGCGGCTTTACTCATTAAAATAAATTCGGCTTGTAGCTCAGAGCTTTTATTTAATGCTGGGAGTGATAGTTGGTTCACTTTTTGAGTGGAACGGTCAATATTTGCAATTTTTATTAAGGAATTACCACCAATTATTAATAATAATAGTGTGATAAATATAAAACCACCCCAAATACGCTGGCTTACTGTCAGGTTCATAAGATTTCCACTCAAAAAGTACTTCAATTAAGACTTATCGGCGTTTGTACCAATAAGTTAAGTAATTAAAATCAATTACTTTAATTAATTTTAACTATTAATTGATAAATCTAACAGATGTATTGTTTTTTTTCAGTTTATTTAGACGAAAGGTGGGAATTTTCTACAATTACTTTTTTAGTACTCAGCTCCATTAGGCTCATGGTGTTACCCCATACGCAGCCTGTATCTAGGGCGTGAACCCGTGAATTACCTGTTCTACCTTCAAGTGCGGCCCAGTGGCCAAAAATAATATCGTGTTTAGATTTAGCTATATTGGGGTGGTTAAACCAAGGAGTGAGAGTTTCGCTGTCGGTTATTGCACCCTTTGCATTAAGCTCGAGTGTGTTATCACTTGTTAAAAAACGCATGCGGGTAAAGTAATTAACTATGTATCTAAACTTTGCAAAGTCATCAAGGGTATTCGACCACTTAGCGGGGTGAGGCTGATACATGTGTTCAAAAAACGCTTTTGCGTTACTTGATTGATAACAGCTTTGTGCAAATTGGGCTTGTTTTAGCGCATCTTCAACAGACCAATCGGGATTTAACCCCGCGTGAGATATAAAGCAGTTATGTTTTATAAGCTCTAATGCCAATGGCTGGGTTTGTAAAAAAGCGATGTAGTTAGCCAATTTAGGGTTTTCAAATATTGAGTGTAATTTATCGTTTGGATTAGTGGGTTTGTTAAGAAAGTAGCAGGCAACCATGTGAAGGTCGTGATTGCCTAAAGTGATGGTCATGCTATTTTGATGTTGGTAAATATAGTCTAAGCAGGCTAGGGAGTCTGGCCCGCGAGCAACTATGTCGCCAACTAAATATAGGTGATCTTTACTTGGGTTAAAATCAACCCGTTGTAAAAGGGTGTTAAATTCACTAAAACACCCTTGTAAATCACCTATCGCATAATCTGCCATCTAAGTGCTTAATGCAAAATGTTAGGGCAAGCCAAACGAAACACATTAATAGGCGCCTGAAACTCAGAGCCAAACTCGTTGCGTAACGTGTAATGGCCTTGCATAGTGCCTACAGGTGTATCTAAAATTGCACCGCTGGTGTATTTATAGCTTTCGCCTGGGCCAATATCTGGCATTTCGCCAACAACGCCTTCGCCTTCAACTTCTACTTGTTTGCCATTTGCGTCGGTAATTAACCAATAGCGGCTCAGTAATTTTGCACTGCATAAACTATGGTTTTTAATTGTTACCGAGTAAGCAAATACATATTTTTCAAGCTCAGGTTGAGATTGGCCTTCTACGTAAAATGTTTCTACAGATACCTTTACAGGCGATCCAATGTTACTGCTTGTTGTCATAAATCCAGTTAGCTATATCAATAAATTGTTGTAAAGATAAGCGCTCAGCACGCAGCGTTATATCAATGCCAATGCTAGTTAGTTCTTCTGCGGTAAGTAAGTTACCTAAACTATTACGTAGCGTTTTACGGCGCTGGTTAAATGCTTCTAAACACACGGTGTTTAAAATTTTAACGCTTTTTGCTGTACGTTGCTCTGGCTTTTTAGGTATTAAACGAATAACAGCAGAGTCAACTTTTGGCGCTGGTTTAAAGCACTCAGGTGGTACTTCAACAACCGGCATTGCATTACAGTAGTATTGAGTCATTACGCTTAAGCGGCCAAATGTTTTACTACCTGGGCCTGCTACCATGCGTTTTACTACTTCTTTTTGAAGCATAAAGTGCATGTGCTCAATATGATCTGAAAATTCAAAAAGGTGAAACAATAACGGTGTCGAAATATTGTAAGGTAAGTTACCAAACACTTTTAATTTTTTGTCATCGCGAACCAAGCTTGCAAAGTCAAACGTCATTGCATCGCCTTGGTTAACGGTTAATTTAGGACCCAAAAATGGATGTTCAATTAATCGTTGTGCTAAATCTTTATCTAATTCAACAACCGTTAAATGGCCGCTTAAGTCGGCTACTGGCTCAGTAATTGCGCCAAGGCCGGGGCCAATTTCTACTAAGTTGTCTTCTGGTTTAGGATCAATCGCAGAGACTATTTTATCGATGATAGATTCATCAAATAAAAAGTTTTGCCCAAAACGCTTACGAGCGCGGTGTCCTAAATGTACTTTATCGGTCATTGATTTTGTGCTTTTTCTTGGGCGAGCTTAATTGCTTCGCGGATCGCTAATTCAAAACTGCCAACGTCAGCTGTACCAGTCCCTGCTAAATCGAGAGCAGTACCGTGGTCAACTGAGGTGCGGATAAATGGTAAGCCAAGGGTAATATTTACCGATTTACCAAATCCTTTGTATTTTAGCACAGGTAATCCCTGATCGTGATACATAGCAAGTACTGCATCTGCTTCAGATAGGTATTTATGTTGAAATAAGGTATCGGCCGGTAGTGGGCCAATTAAATTCATCCCTTCACTTCTAAGTATTTCGAGCGTTGGGGTGATTGTTTCTATTTCTTCACGGCCTAAATGGCCATCTTCACCTGCATGTGGGTTTAAGCCACACACTAAAATACGTGGTTTTTCTATCCCAAACTTAGTTTGTAGGTCGTGATTTAAAATACCCGCTACTTTAGTTAAGCGCTCAGGAGTAATGGCACGCGATACATACGCAAGTGGAATATGCGTGGTTACAAGTGCAACGCGTAAACCTTCAGTTGCAAGCATCATAACTACATCTGCAGTATTTGATTGCTGCGCAAAATACTCAGTGTGTCCGCTAAATGAAATGCCCGCTTTGTTAATAATGCCTTTGTGAACAGGGCCCGTAACAACCGCATCGAACGTGCCATCCATGTTTTTTTCGCTTGCTATACGCAAGGTATCTAACACGTATTGGCCGTTACCGTCGTTTAGTACGCCAAGCTCTACATCCGCACCTAAATCAACCTGATGAATATACAAACTGCCCGCAGGTGCTGCTATGGCGGGGGCATTATCATCAAATTCAATTAAATTTATTGTTAAGCCTAAATGCTTTGCACGCTCTTTTAATAGTTTGCCATCAGCAATCGCTATAAGTTGAGCGTCCCACGCTTGCTGAGCAAGCGTGAGTAGCAAATCTGGGCCAATACCGGCTGGTTCACCCGGTGTAATAGCAATTCTTAGAGTCATATTTATTGGTCTATAGGGAAAATTTCAACGTGAGCTTGCTCGCGCATTTCTTGCTGCCAGTTAAAACTTTCTTCCTTAAATTTACGGTTAAACAACATGCCATGAGCACGGTTACGTTTAGCTAGTTCAGTTTTATCAGCTACACGTTTGCCAAGTAACTGCACAATATGCCAACCAAACTGTGTTCTAAATGGTTCGCTTATTTCATTTTCTTTAAGAGAAAGTAATGTATCTTTAAACGCAGGTACGTAGGTAGTTGGATCTGTCCAATCGTACTCGCCGCCTTTAAGTGCAGAGCCTGGATCTTCTGAGTACTCTTTAGCAAGTTCACCAAAGTCGGCTGTTCCTGCGCGTAAGTCTTTTGCAAAGCCTGCAAGCATTGAGCGTGCTTTTTCTTCACTTAAAATAATTGAAGGTTTAATAAGTATATGGCGTGAACGTACTTCAGTTGTTTCTACAACTTGTAGACCACGAACGTCTTGTACTTTAATGATATGAAAACCAGCACCAGAGCGAAGTGGGCCAACAATAGCGCCTTTCTTTTGGCCTTTTACTGCTTCAGCAAAAAGCGATGGCATTTCGTTAATGCCCATGTAACCAAGTTGTCCACCTTCAAGTGCTTTAGAGCCGCTTGATGATGAAATAGCAATACGCTTAAATTCTTGGCCATCGTTTAATAGCTCAATAACTTTATCGGCACGTGTTTTTGCATCAGCAATTTCGTCAGCTGTCGCATCGTTAGGGATATCTATTAAAATATGACCAATGTCGTACTCTTCAGCACTTTGACCTTGGGTTTCCATAATTTTTAAAAGGTTATCAACTTCTTGTTCGCTAATATAAATACGACGATCAACGCTTGCACGTGTTACTTGCTGCGTTGTGATTTCTTTACGAATTTCTTCACGGTAAGCTTGAAAGCTTTCGCCCGAACCTTCAATAGTGCGGCGTAAGTCGGCGATTGTTCCGCCTTGCTCTTTTGCCATGTTAGCGAGAGTTTGATCGAGTTGGCTGTCTGAGATTTGTAACCCCATACGCTCAGCCATTTGCATCATAAGCGCTTGATTAACTAAACGCTCTACAGCTTGTACACGAAGTGTTTCATCTTTTGGTAATTGCTGGCCTTGTTCTTGTGCTTGCTTTTTAACACGATCAATTATGGTGTCTACTTCGCTTTTTAAAATTACGCCTTGGTTTACAACGCCAATAACTTTATCTATTTCTACTGGTGCAGCCATTACACTTTGACAAAGGCTGGCACTTAAAACTGCTGATGTTAATAATTTTTTTAAATTCATATTCTTTTTACTACTCTTGCTGATAGTACTCTAGTTACTAAGAAAATACGGTCTACGATAGCCAAAAATACCTTGTTGTAATAATTTTTGTGCATCATAACGGCTTTTACTGCCAAGTCCTTTTAATACAAAATTCAAACTAATACCTGAATCAAAAGTTGCTTGTTCTTGTCCTATTGACTGATTTAAATCAGTTTCAATTTGGCGATGGCCAGTAATTTGGATAGCCCAACAGCATGATTCATACTGTAATCCGCTCAATACTTCGATACTTCTGTTGTTTTCAAGATCTCGATGATAGCTCGCAATAAATTGCCATTCGTCGCTAATAGGAATACTTGTAAATACACCTGCTTGCTCGATTGTATTTCCTGAGACATCATTTGCATAGCGATGGTTCAATTGTACTAGCTGATTATTATCACCTTTATAATCAAGCGTTACATTTGACTGTACCATTTGCTTGCCATCTGTATCATATTGAATACCCCCAGCGAGGTACCAACGGCGGTGCCAATGTAACATGGTTTGAGCTGCAAATAGTGCATTATAATTAGTGTCTGAGTTTAAGCCTTGTTCTGTTGGCTTGGCATCGTCACTTAAATAAAATATTTGGCCCGCACTAAAGTTAAACACTTCTTCTTGTTTTTTATCAAATAAGCGCGTTGTAGCACCTAAAGTAAACTGATTAGCAGCTGCTATACGGTCAACACCCGAAAAGCGCACGTCTCTAAATAAACCATAATAATCATCTTGCAGTTTGGTTGTATCAAACAAGCCAATGCCTGACTGATCTTTATTAGGTGTATATAAATACTGAATTTGCGGCTCTAGTGTTTGTATACCATCTTCAAAAAAGTAAGATGCGTCACGCTCAAAATTAAGCTGAGAGTACAAACGTACTTTTGGGATAGTACGCGATACAGTATCGCTGTATTGCGTGCCGGTTAAGTTTCCGCTTTGCTTATAATTAGTTTGTAATAAGCTCACTTCAGACAAAAAAGACCATGCATGAGTGGCATAGTTATAGCGTGCTTTAGGCTCTACGTGTACACGAGTTGCGCTGTCTATGGCCACTTCTGATGAATCATTAGTAAAATGGCTAATTTCACCTGACACACTAAAGTCAAAATTATCAAAACGCCATGGAGCAGTTTGCGTAAAATTAACTTGCGGTATTGCAGTGTATGATTCTAAGTGATCGCCGAGTACTTCAAAGTTTTGTACTTTTATATCGGTGCGCCATGTTTCACCCAAATGAGTCAGTGAGCCAGTACGATATAACTGAGTATCGGTTTTACTTGCGTAGTTTGAAGTTAAGTCGGTGATGTAGTTATCATCGCTTACATTGGTTACATCAACGTTTGCACGCCAGTTTTCACCTAGGTAGCTTTGTTGTTGCCAATGAAACATGTAGCGTTCATTCAAATCTGGCTCAGAATCATCACTATCTAAATATTCAATCCCTACTAAGCCTTCGTGTTGCTCTGTTAGGTATCTAAATTCGGTTTGTAATTGCAGCCCTTTGTTAGACATATAACGAGGCGTAATAGTGGCATCAAAATTAGGTGCAATATTTAAATAGTACGGCGTAATTGTTTCAAGGCCGTATTTGTCAGAGCTTGAAATAGTCGGGGTAAGTAAACCCGATTTACGGCGTTCATCCAGCGGAAATGTAAAATAAGGTAAATATAAAACCGGTGTATCGAGAATGCGTAATACGGCGTTATATGTTTCGCCCCAGCCTTCTTCGCGTGAAAGGTTTATTTCGTCAGCTTCAATTTCCCACACTGGGGTGTCACTTGGGCAAGTAGTAAAGCTTGCATTCATGAGTAATAGGCCAGACTGATTAACAGTAAGCTTTTCAGCGCCGCCTTTACCTTGTTGTTCGGTTAGGCTGTAGTCGGCGCCTAACAAACTGACTTCTGAATTATTTAAATCGGCATTTAATCCGGTGCTGTTTACTTTACTTACGTAGTCTTGATAAGTAATTGGCCCCGTTGCATTTAATAAACCACGCTGTTTGTCTATCAACGCAGTTTGTGCGGACAAACTCATCTTAAGGGTGTTAATATCAACATTGCCGGTAAATTCAGCGCTTTGAGTGCCAAGTAGCTCAACATCATCAGCTTGAATATCAACTTCACCAAGGTTAAGGCCTTCAAGTGGTTGCCAAGCTCTGGTTTGCATTGAAATGCCACAAAGGTTGTGTGCCAGTTCAGTTTCGGCAAGCGATGGTGCGCTAACTACGCTTAGCATCAATATGCCCCAGGTTTTGCTCATTTATCGACCTTAATACTTTGTGTTTAATATAATATACACATAATAAAGGAAAATAATGGCAATTACAGTAATTGACCTATAAAAATAGATATCTAATAAAATGACACGCTTTGAGAATTTACAACAATTTATAAACACACACCTTAATGCCAAGTCGCATACTTTAAACGCGATCACGGGGGATGCTAGCTTTCGCCGTTATTATCGTTTAAATCACGATAATAAACATTTAATAGTGATGGACTCAGATCCAAAAAAAGTGAATAACGAACCTTACATTTCGCTAAACCAGGTGTTTGTTGAGCAAGGTTTTTTACTTCCCACTATTATTGCAAGCGATGAAAAACAGGGCTTTTTTATCCTCAGTGATTTAGGCAGTACGCACTTAGCTGACATGCTTGATGATGCAAATCGCACCGAGCATTACCAAGCATTAATTAGTTTAAGTGCTCAGTGGGCAAAAACGCCCACAGCTTCTGCTATGCAAGCGTATAACGAAGATTTTATAAAGCTAGAGCTTGATATATTTAGCCAGTGGTTAGTAAGCGACTTTATTAATGAGTCACTCAGTGCCGAACAAAAAATAATGTGGCAAACAAGTTCAGAGCTATTAATAAAGGCGATGCTTGAGCAACCAACGGTTACCGTTCATCGTGATTACCATAGCCGTAATATTATGAATAGTAACGGCCAGTGGGCAATTATAGATTATCAAGATGCTGTACGCGGGCCGCTTTGCTACGATTTAGTATCGCTGCTGCGCGATTGCTACTTTAAATTGCCAGAGCAAGAATTAACAAGTTTGCTTGATTTTGCTTATCAAGAGTTTACAGCTCAAAATTTAATGGCTAACACTTCATTCGATGAGTTTAAATATTGGTTTGATTTAACCGGATTACAGCGCCACTTAAAGGCTGCGGGTATATTTTGTCGATTGTATTTACGCGATGGTAAAACAGGTTATTTAGATAATATTTTACCGACGCTTGATTACATTATTGAAGTGGCAGCAATTTATCCAGAGCTTAAAGCATTGAGTGAGTGGACAAAAAATACCATAGTGCCAAAAGTGACTGAAAAGTTGGCAAAGGAGCGCTCATGAAAGCGATGATTTTAGCTGCAGGGCGCGGGCAAAGAATGATGCCGCTAACGCAAAATATGCCAAAGCCAATGTTAAAAGTGGCAGAAAAACCACTTATTGAGCACCATATAAATAACCTTAAAGCTGCCGGCATTACCGATATTGTAATAAACCTTGCCTGGCAAGGTGATAAAATAAAAGACTACTTTAAAGATGGCAGCCAATTTGGTGTAAATATACTTTACAGCCAAGAAGTTGAAGGTGGCCTTGAAACGGCTGGCGGTATAATTGAAGCGTTACCGTTGTTGGGTGACTCGTTCATTGTAGTCAATGGTGATGTATACACCGATTATGATGTAAGTGCGCTAATGCAACTTTATTTACAGCCCGGTGAGGCGCACATAGTGCTTATAGAAAACCCGCCACATAATCCTAATGGCGACTTTGCATTGAGCCATTTGTCGCCTGATAGTCAAAAATATACATTTTCGGGGATTGGCCGCTATCAGGCTGATTTTTTTAAAGGATTAACGCAAGGTATTCGCCCCCTAGGGCCTATTTTACGTGAAAAGCTAAATGAACATTTAGTCTCTACTGAGCTCTATATAGGGCAGTGGGATGATATTGGTACACCAGAGCGTTTAAACCAATTAAACAAGCGCCTTGAGGCGTAACAACTCAATTTTTAAGAAGGCAGTATTATAGATGTGGGGAAAAATTCTCGGTTTTTGTTTTGGCTTTATGTTTGGCAAAATATTTGGTGCCATTTTAGGTTTATACCTAGGTCATTTATTTGATAAAAGCTTAAAAAATAACTTTGATAAAGCAGGTGGTTTTTCTAGCTTATTTAGTGGTGACGACGTAAATGAGCGCCAAGCTTTATTCTTTTCAAGCTGCTTTGCTGTTATGGGGCATATTGCGAAGTCGAATGGTCGTGTTAGCGAAGTACATATAAAAGCGGCTAACTTGTTTATGGATGAAATGGGCTTAAAAGGTGAAGAACGCCGCGAAGCACAACATGCATTTCAGTCAGGTAAAGAGAGCGACTTTTCACTTAAAGAAACAGTACACGATTTTAAAGAACGCTTTGCTAAACGAAACGATCTAATACAGTTGTTTTTAGAAATACAAATTCAAATGGCATTTTCTGATGGGGTATTAGCCGAACAAGAAAAGCAGCTATTAGCAGAAGTAAGTAAACAGTTAGGTATTTCTAAAACACGTTTTGCATTTGTATTAAAGCGCTACCAAGCAGAGTTTAACTTTAGAAAGCAACAGCAGCAATTTAATCAGCAGCAACAAAACCAAGGTCAAAGTAGTAGTTACCGTGAAGGTTCTGGGCACCATGTACCGCCAAATAATAACATGAACCGTGCGCAAGCATTGGCGTTATTAGGTTTAAATAGCGATGCAACGCAGCGTGATATAAAAGTAGCGTATCGTAAACTTATGTCGCAACACCACCCTGATAAGTTAGTGTCGCAAGGCCTACCAAAACACATGATGGAACTGGCTGTTAAAAAGAGCCAAGATATTCAAGCTGCTTATGAGTATTTAAAAAAGTCGGCGTAAAAAACCGTCTATTTCTTTTGTTAGGCGTGCGTGTTGATCGGGTTGATCGCGCAGGCCAAACAACTGGCGTTGGCGGTAATCAAATTTTGCATTTCGGTTAACCCATCGCTGACGATTTTTAAGGCTCATTAAAATGTCTGTGCTGTCATTTGCGTAGTAAATATCAAGCAAGGCGGGTGCAACAAGTGATGCTGTTTGGCTCAAGCTTTCGTTACGCTTGGTATTAGGTAGATAACTGCTTAAACTTATAAACGCATCCAGTCTCTCATCTGGAAAATCTGCATAGTACTCCAACAACACACCCGCACTCGTGCCTTGTGCTATAACCACTATATTACTCGAATCTTCCATAGCGGTTTGATACAGCGCATTAAAACGAGAGATGAGATTTATTTTATAGTTATCAAGTATGTCGTCAGTTACTTTTTCAATTGCATTAACGTAATGAGGTTCTTCTTTTACTTTTGCAGGCTGCGATTGGGCGTTTGCTGTTGTGTCGGATGATGCAGGTTCCTCGGCTTTACTAGGCGCAGCTTCGGTTTCGCTGGGCGTTGTTTTTGCCATTTTACTAGTTTGCCAATCAATGTCGGGCACTGTCATTGCGTAGGTGCTGTAACCTAAATTATTAAGCTCTTTACGCAAGTAACTCATGCCTGAGTTATTGGTAGGTGAAGAGTGCCAATCGGGTATAAGTAATACTACCCCTCTAAAATCAGCGCTCATATATTCGCTATAAAGACTTAAAAATTCTGTTTCACCCGCTAATATTGGTTTTATTTCATCACTTGGAAGTAGTCGCTCAATGTCGCTATTTTCAATGCTTGATAAACTAGGTGGGGCAATATGTTCCGCCGCGCTGATAGGGTTAGCTAAAAGTAGCGCACAGCTGAGCTGTATATAAAAAGCTGCTTTTAAAAACCGTGAAAATAGCATAATGCACCTAACTAATGACAATTAGTTAGGTATCGGCAAGGTTATCTAAAAGTTTAATAATTTACGAAGTATTTGCGCCGGTTAAAATTCTGGCTCAGCTTCAAAAGTAAGTACTTGCTCAGTTTTAGGGTGCTTTAACTTCAGCATTTGAGCATGTAATTGTAAGCGAGGAGCGGCAGCAAGTGCCTCTTTGTGGGCGTAAAGTCTATCACCTAAAATAGGGTGACCCAAGCTTAACATATGCACACGTAACTGATGCGAGCGACCAGTGATGGGGGTTAGTTCTACACGGGTTGCATTTTCTTCACGCTCAAGTATTTTAAAATGCGTAAGTGAAGGTTTACCTCTGTCGTGATCAACCATTTGTTTAGGGCGATTAGGCCAATCACAAATAAGGGGTAAATCTACTGACCCTGTTTCAGCTTCAAGGTGTCCGTATATACGTGCTATGTAACGTTTAGCTGTTTCGCGCTCTTGAAACTGCATACTTAAATGTCTGTGCGCTGCTTTATTCATGGCAAGGCACAGTATGCCAGAAGTCGCCATATCTAAGCGGTGCACTATTCTTGCTGTTGGAAAAACACGATTAACACGATTAATTAAGCTGTCGGCATGTTTAGGATCTTTACCTGGGACAGTTAATAACTCACTTGGTTTATTAACTATCAGTAAGTCGTCATCCTGAAAAAGTATTGTTAAATACGGACTCATAGGGGGATTGTAGTTAACTAACACGGCCGACCTTAGTGATTTTGAAGGGCGCTATTTTAGTAGAGCAAGCCAACAGGCTCAAGTAAAAGTTTGGCTATATTGTTTTAGTTAGGGCGTGTTGAACGTTGGTGGTTGAATTTGCAGTAGTATGTTTGGTTTTTAGGCAAGGCAGAGCCTATGTAGTGTGGTTATTCCCCATAATTAGGCGATAACGCAGCATAAATGCCAAACATGCTCTGCCCTTTGGGTTCTTTCTAGGGGCGATTAACTCTTTGTTGCTCGGTTTTTACTTAGCCCACTAGGTTACAAACCTCGCGCCGCGATTAAATCGCCCCTAGATTGAACAAATTTCAATCCACAAAG